>CAWZYW010000613.1:0-2135 GCA_963966255.1 uncultured Salinispira sp.
GTAGATCGTCGGCAGCGTCAGATGTGTATAAGAGCCAGCCCACCCCGTGCCCCCCGGGTTCGCCGGACTGGCGGCCCGGGCCGCCCAGCGGCGCCACGGAAAACCCTTCCTGCTCACCGAACACGGCCTGTATCATAAAGAGCGGGAGATCGAGATCCGCAAGGCCGATTTCGTCCGGGGCTACCAGCGGGACATGTGGATAAAAATTTACAACAAGCTGAGCACCATCTGCTACAAATCCGCCACCATGGTAACCGCCCTGTTCGAGGAAAACCGGCAGAAGCAGATCGAGCTGGGGGCCAGCCCCCATAATACCGTGGTCATACCGAACGGCATAGATATCGAACGCTTCGCTTCGGTGGAACGGGTCAAACGGGAAGGTTTTATAGTCGGCCTGGTGGGCCGCATCGTGCCGATAAAAGATATCAAGACCTATATCGCCACCGCCAAGATCATCCTGGACGAGATCCCGGGGGCTGAAGTCTTCGCCATCGGACCGACCGACGAGGACCCGGCGTATTACGAAGAATGCGTCAAGCTGGTGAAGAGCCTCCAGATGGAGGACCGATTCCACTTCACCGGCCGGCAGAACGTGCTAGAGTACTACAATTTCCTGGACGTCATGCTGCTTACCAGCATCAGGGAAGCCCAGCCCCTGGTGATCCTGGAGGCCTGGTCTGCGGGGGTGCCCGTGGTATCCACCCGGGTGGGAAATGTGGCAGAGATGCTCGACTATGACGACCGCTTTATCGCCCCCAGCAAGGACGCCGACAAGCTTGCCAGGGGAGTGAAGTACATCCACGATCACCCCGACGAGATGGCGATTATCATGGAGAAAAACAAGAAAAAGGTCAGGGACCTCTACGATAAGCACGACCTGCACACCCGCTATCGGGAGCTGTATATGGATCTGAGCGCTCCGGCCGGGGAAGCGGCGCCCGAATCTGCACCGGGAACCGTCACCGGCGAGGAGCTCTGATGGCTGGCATCGGGTTTACCCTGCGGAAAGTAATCGCCCGGGGGGAGATGGGTTCCACCGTCCAGGCCGCCCTCAGCGGCATCCTCATCGTCGCCGGTCCCTGGATCTTATCGATCATCACCCTGAGCATCGTCAACCGCTACATGGGCGTGATGATGGCGGAGGCAAGCGGGCTTTTCATCGCTCAGCTGGTTTACACCTACTCGGCCTCGCTGATCCTGTTCAGTCCCATTCACCTGCTGTTCACCCGGCTCATCGCCGACCTGATCTGGGAAGACCGGGAATCCGAAGCCTCCCGGCTGCTGTTATGGTTCTGCGCGTTTACCGGCCTGCTGTCGCTGATCATCGCGATTCCTGCATTTCTGCTGATGCCCCTTTCGGGGCTGGGCAATCCGATGCTGTTCCGCTGGGGCGCCATCCTGTTCTTCCTGTTTATCAATCTGATATGGGTGATTCTCCTGTTCAACAGCCTTCTGCGCTGGTACGGTCGGATCCTGGGCTTTATGTCCCTGGGAATGGCGGTGTCCGTAGGTCTGATATGGCTCTGGGGCAGCTCATCGGGTCTGGCGGGAGCCATGATGGGATTCGCCGTAGGCCACGGGGTGATCGTCGTCCTGCTGCTGGTTCTGGGTCTGGTCAGTTACCCCCCGGTTGCCCGCGGTCAGGGTTTCCGTGAAGTGTGGGACTACGCAAAGCGCTATCGTCAGCTTATAATCGCCGGAACCCTGGCGAACGCCGCGATCTGGCTAGATAAAATTATCTACTGGTTCAGCCGGGGAAGCGTGGTGGAAGGCAGCATCTACCGGATTTTTGAGGGATACGACGTGGCCGTGTACTACGCCAACCTCATTATGGTTCCCGGCCTGGCATATTTCGTCATATTCGGAGAGACGGGGTTTTATACCTATCTGCGCAAATTCCTCATTACCCTCACCCGTGGCACCTACGTCCAGCTGCAGAAAACCAAGTTCGCCATGATCCGGGGCATGCGCCGGGAGCTGAGCAATCAGCAAATATTCCAGGGGGGAATCACCCTGGTGGCCATCCTGCTGGCTCCGAGCATTTTCACCCTGGGGAGCATTCCCCCGCTGTATTTCCAGATGTAGCCTCGCACATTAAAATAGACTAATCCTCGCACGAACACACAGATAATTTT
>CAWZYW010000614.1:0-2134 GCA_963966255.1 uncultured Salinispira sp.
GACCAGGAATCCGAAACTATTCGAAGAAGCGACCGAATGGGCCCGGAAGGGCGGCAATGTCGATTTCACCGCGGGAACCATCCAGGCCTTCCTCGATGAAGGGGAAATCCGGGCAAGCGAGGGACTGCGGCGAATGCTGGAATCCGGGGTCGCCCTCGACCGAATCTGTTTTTCATCGGACGCCGGTGGCAGCCTGCCGAGCTTCGATGCGAATGGCACTTTGACGGGGATGAGCATCGGCTCATGCTCGAGCCTCCTGGAGGAGCTCAACCGTTCGGTGAGCGATCAGGGACTGGACCTTTCCACTGCCCTGGCCCCGCTCACCGAGAATCCCGCCCGCATGCTGAAGCTCGCCGGGAAGGGACGACTGGAGGCCGGGGCTGACGCAGACCTGCTGCTGCTTTCCCGCCAGAGCCGACCGTCCGGGATCCCCGGCAACGCCGGCTGGTACACCATAGAACGCGTATACGCCAGGGGACAGGCCATGGTTGCCGATGGCAAGCTACTTCGCCGCTCCCGTTTCGAATCCCAGGCAGTACAGGGCGGAATGCATCAGACAGAATTCCAGGAGGAGAGTCAAGATGAAACTGCAAAAGAATAATCGTCCGCCGGGCTCAAGCGCCGGTCCACATCCCCGTCGAAGCATAATTTTCCATAACCAACGGCTGAGCCCCCTACTCCTGATCGTGGCGTTCCTCGCGGCGGCAGCGCTGAGCTCCTGCGCCGGAGAAAACGATGAATTCGACGGGCCCCGGGGGAGCCTGCTGATCGCCGGCGGAGCGGTGCAATCGGACAACCAGGCGCTGTTTTCCCGATTCATCGAACTGGCCGGCGGAAGCGTGCATGCGAAAATCGCCATCTTTCCCACGGCCAGCGGAAACCCTGCCCAGTCGGCCAGTTATTACCGCGGCATCTTCGCCCGCTACGGTGTCCCGCCCCAGCGGATCGTAGTGATCCCCATCGCCGACCGCGACGACGCCCAGACCACCCAGGTTGATGAATCCTACTGGCGGCTTGGCGGGATAAGCGACCGTGACCAGGTTCTGGAGTTCCTGGCCGGGGAACTGGCGAAAACCCGGGGCCTTGCCGGCGCGTCCGGCAGTTCAGGCTCCGGGGATGATGGCTCGGATGAAGCCGGGGATGATATCCGCAGGCGGCTCATGAACGATGCCCGGGATCTCAAGCGGGACCAGGGAGTCATGGGCGCAGATGAGATTATCCGCGAGCTGAAGGGCGTTACCGGCATCTGGTTCACCGGTGGGTGGCAGGGCCGTATCCGGGATCTGCTGATGGATCAGGATGAAGAGGGAAACTGGTACGACGGCCCGGTACTGGAGGAAATCCGCCGCTTGTATCATGACGGAGCGGTGATCGGCGGCACCAGCGCCGGGGCCGCGATAATGTCGGACCCGATGATCGACGGGGGATCGAGCCTGGGTGCACTGCTCCAGGGCGCCACCGAGGAAGACCCCTATTACGACGACCGGGACGACCGGGTATTCCTGACCCGGGGCCTGGGTTTCTGGTCCGAGGTGATGGCCGACCAGCATTTCATCGAGAGGGGTCGTTTCGGCCGGCTCATCGCAGCCATGGCGGACCGCAATATCAACCTTGGCATCGGGGTGGATGAGAATACCGCACTGGTGGTCCGCGGCGGTGAGGTGGAAGTCGTCGGCGAAAGCGGCGCCATCATCATCGATATGAGCGCAGCCCGGATCGAACAGCTTGCGCCGATGAAGGCCAGCGGCATCAAACTCTCTTACATCGAAGAAAAAGACCGCTTTGACTATCTGAATTACCAGTATTATTTCGCCGACTACAAAGACAGCACTCTTCGGGGCGATGAGTTTTACTCCCTCCGTCCGCCGGTTAACGGTAACGTCTTCGCCCCCCAGGCCTTGCGCTATCACATGATTGACGATCTGGTTGATAACCAGACATCGGAGAACTTCGGATTCGCCTTCGACGATCGGGACCTGCTCAGCGGCGTCGAACCAGGTGACGGGGTCATGCTGCGGTTCTACAAAGGCCAGGACACCAACGGCTTCTGGGGACGGAAAATCTTCTCCGGCCGGGCGCATTTTTCCGTATATCACGTCTATCTGGACATCGAACCGACCAACGTCAATCTGCC
>CAWZYW010000615.1:0-2134 GCA_963966255.1 uncultured Salinispira sp.
TCCCCCCGAAGATATTACGGTGTAATTCGCATTGCCATGATGTGAAAAGTAATTACCGATGGAGTCGCTAAAGTTGCGGTTCTCATCGGGATTCAGGTTGATGGGGTAGGTCTTGTCATCGGGAAGCTGGTCGATGCCGTAATCTCCGCTGATAAACCCGCCGCTGTTGCATGAATCTAGGATGACGATATTGTGAAGGGCGCCCACGGCGTCCATGGCTGAGGTCAGTTCGCTGGTCCGGATCACCTTGGAGAGATTGACCGAATCGAAGACGCCATCGCCGTTGCTGTCTGATGCGGTGGAATCGGTGAATGCGATAAACGCCTCATCGCTCCCTGGCACCGGGCCCCCATGGCCGGCGAAGTAAACAGCAGTATGTCGTTGCTGTCAACAATTGACTCGAGGGCGGCCAGGTTGGCGATTACTTCGTCCCGGTTCACCGCCGGGCCGATATTGATATTGTGTACCTGATAGCCTTGGGCTTCCAGGAGGGTCTTCATGTCCGCGCCGTCGTTTGCTGCATTATTGAGGTTCCTCATATTTGCATAAGTGTTTATGCCGTACACCACCGCATGGTACTCCACTCCGTCCAGACCGGACATTACGCAGGAAGTAGTCCCCAGAGCAGCTCCGAGAAATATAGCAATGGAAAGCAGACGGATTATCTTCATCGTTCAGCCAATCTACTGCATTTACCGCCGCAAAACCAGTCCGACGCCGGCACTCAGGGAAAGGGCGGCATCGCGGCGGAACTCGATTCCCAGGACCGGGGACAGGATCAATCCTGCATGCCGGTCACCTGCGGGGAATTCCGTCAGGGGAAATCCTCCGCGGATACGTATTTCGGGAACCATTATCAGTACCCGGGTGTTCCAGTATCGGTAGAAGCTGGCTCCGGCGCTGAGGCCAAGGGAGAAACCCCCCATGAGATATTCGGCGTCCAGAGAGCTGGTGAATCCCCATAATCCGCGCAGGGAGAAAAATTCCGATGCTGCCGGAGGCGGGGCTATCCTGATTCCGAAGTTGCCGCCGATCAATAGCCGGGCGTCGGGCAGGTATCCGCCCATAAAAACGCTCAGTGAACCGTCGTACTGCAGGGAATGCAGGGCGTAGTCGGGAAGATGATTGTAGTAGAGTCCTTGATCTATTCGGGCGGCAAAGACCATGGGGCCCCGGGGAACCAGAGAATCCGCCCCATATTCCTGGGCGGACAGACCGCTGAGGCAGATGAGCATGAAAAAAACGACTGGCAGCTTACTGAACTGTCTCATATATTTTATACTTCTCCCTGCCGGGTATTGTGACGGTTGGCGTTGCGCGGCCATGCCGGGGCGGCGCTACAAAGTGATCATATGAATATTAGTATAACGAAATTGCTTCAAAAAAACCTTTCTCGGCTGCGGCGGCTTCTCTGCAAGTCGGGCTGTCCCCTTTTGCTGACCTTGATGATCCTGACCCTTGCCCCGGTGTCATGCAGCAGTGATGAGATCCGATCGTTCGAACTTCCGCCCACCGAAGTTCTGTCCCTCCGGAAAAACTGGGCGGTGATCAGCCAGTCCTATCTGCCTCTTTATGCAGAAGCCACCATCGATTCGCCCATCACCTGGAATGCCCGCCGCGGCGAGGTCTTCGAGGTGCTGGAACAGAGCCTAGAAACCGAGTATCTGTATTCCCGGGAGAGTCATTGGTTCAAAGTGGCTCATGAAGAAGCTGAAGGTTGGGCGTTCGGCGCCGGGCTTGATTCCTATGCAAGCCAGGAAGAGGCCAGGGACGCCGCATCCCGACTTTCGGAAACCCAGGGGGAGGGATTCTGATGGCTTTTTCGATACCACAGTGGCTTGTCTGGGTACTTCCTCCGCTTCTCGGGGCGATTATCGGTTATGTTACCAATGCGCTGGCCATCAAGATGCTCTTTCGCCCCCTGACGAAAAAATATTTCCTCGGTATTCCCCTTCCGCTCACCCCGGGGATAATTCCCCGTCAACGGGAAAGCCTGGCTCACAGCATCGCCCGGATGGTCAGCCGGAGCTTGTTCAACGCCCAGGTGATCGTCGGTCACATCCGCGCAGAAAAATTTCAAACCGCCCTCAAACTCCAGCTGGGTGAACTGATCACCCCCGGAGCGGTGGAGGTG
>CAWZYW010000616.1:0-2132 GCA_963966255.1 uncultured Salinispira sp.
GAAGCACGGTCCGCTGGCGTTGATCAGCGAAGCCATGCCGTCGGTATTCATCGCCATGGACGGCGAGACCCTGGAGAAGGACATAAACAACATTCAGGAGGTTCGGGCGCGCAAAGGGCCGACCCTGGTAGTCACCGATTCCGACGATCCCCGGCTGGAAGACGTTTCCGACGACCTGCTGCGCATCCCCAAGACCGACGAAGTTCTCAGCCCCATCCTGACGGTGGTGCCCATGCAATTGTTCGCCTACTACGTCGCCCTGGAGCTTGGTCGGGAAATCGACCAGCCCAGAAACCTGGCCAAGAGTGTAACGGTGGAGTGAAGCGAGGGTCGCGGGAGAGCCACGCTCTCCCATGACCGAGCGAACGAACACCGCCTGGAGAATCTCGTAGAGATACTCCAGGCAAGGTGGAGTAGCCTCCGGCTGCCGCCTGCGTTCGTTCGGAACAGGAAAGGGAACCTTTCCTCTTCGCTCTCTTCATTTGGCGGTGAAGCCAGACGCATAAGGCTCCTTGTCAGATAAACTGAATTTTTATTTTCCAATCACACCGAATGCAAGGAGGATCCCGACGATGGCTATCAGAATTCCTACGACAATGTAAAAATAATGTACGGCATTTCCTTCGCCCCATAGGAGTCGTGATCTGGAAATCAGCAAGCGGTAGATAACAAAGTTACTTTTCAGAATCCCGCTGATGAAAAAGAATATTCCGATCAGGATCATTACGATTCCCCAAACTGCATTCATACTTGTCCTCCTACGGCGCCGAATAAACAGAATACCAATGTCCTTTGGGTTTTATTCGAATTTTACATCGAAATCAACTCCCCAGGGTCTGCTGTGCGAGCAGTTCACTGCCTGCGTTGAAAAAACCGGGAAAGAAAAGTGCGGTGGCACAACGGTGTGATACGCGCTGTTGTATGTTTAGTCTCTCCCGGGAATAACGGGCAACCGATATCCATTCGCAAGAAACTTTCAGTTTTCTGCTGTCAGCCCTCTTGAGTCCTGAAAATAAACATCTATAATTATGATAATAATACTCAACAAAAGGAGCGGGTATGAAACGGATTTCCCTGGGTCTGTTGGTGGTATCTGCATGGTTCCTTACCTCCTGTAATTTCGGTCTCAATGTATCTCCGACGGCCCCTTCGGCCGGTCCTGATGCTTCCATAGTGAGCGGATCACTTCGGATTCCTATGATTTCAGCCTGAACGATTCCGATCTGTGGGTCGTTATCCTGGACGATGATTACGATATGACAAACGGCTACGCAGGCAGCGATTACGGATGGTATTATCAGAGCATTGAAAATTACGCCTACAGCATTGCGCCGGCAGTGCCCGCCGGCGAGTACGTGTTGTACGCCTATATGGATAATTATGAGGGTTTTGTCAGCGTGGATTTAATTTCAACGGCTGGGTGGATGAAGATTTAGATGAGGTCGATGACCGTACCGTAGATATGCGCCTGATGAAATATGATGACGTTTCGATTGAGTTTTTTGCCTACTGCGGCCGCTTCAGCGATGTTGATTTGTCTTCAGGCGAATTAAGCGGGCAATCGGTGGCCCCGGCCGCGAGGTTCCCGGTGCTTGCCGGGGACATTATCATCCTCGAACCGTTCACGCTGTACCGGGCTCCGTTGTAACGTAGCTCAGAACAGTTCCTCCATCACGTAAAACAGCCCCTCGTCGGTGCCGAAGATGATCCACGGCCCGGCGATTACCGGGGTATTCAGGATGGTTCCTTCCACTTCGATGTCCCAGAATATCCGCCCGTCGGTGGGGGAGGCGCATACCAGGCGACCGACGCCGTCCATGGCCTCCAGGCCGAAATAGATCCGGTCGCCGGCCAGGGTGGGGGCGGTGCTTACCGGGCTGTCGTAGCTGCGCTGCCACATGATTTCCCCGTCGCCGGCGCGATAGCTCCGCAGCAGTTGATCCCCCATGGCGTAGATTACCTGGTTACGCCACACCAGCGGCGCTCCGTAGTCAAGAAGCAGGGCGTTTTTCAGCAGATAATCCCTGGCGGTCAACAGGCCGATTTCTCCGGTAAGGAAGGCCAGATCGGTGCGTTCCCAGAGGATCTCCCCGCTGTATAAATCAATGCCGGCGAAGTAGTGCTCCCAGCCC
>CAWZYW010000617.1:0-2131 GCA_963966255.1 uncultured Salinispira sp.
AAAATGAGCCACGTGGCGTACATGGCGCCGGCGGTGAAGAAAAAGCGAATGAGACGCCAGATCTGCGCAGAACGCATGGGTCAGCCGCCTTCGGGGCAGAGCTGCGCATAAAAGGCGCCGGGTTCCTGAACCTTCATCAGTTCCTCCCGGATCGAGGAGTCGTGGAGCAGCCGGGCCAGCTTGGAGAGCACTTTCAGATGAAGTCCGGTATTCTGCTTCGGGCCGGCCATGAGAAACACCAGTTTCACCGATTCGCCGTCTTCAGCGGAAAAGTCGACGGGGGTTTCCAGTCGGGCGGCGGCGATCACCGTGCGCTTGACTCCGTCGGAATGGGCATGCGGCACGGCGCATCCTGAGCCCAGTGCTGTGGTAGAGAGTTTTTCCCGGGTCAGAACATCGTCTAAAAGCACCCCGGCATCCGCCAGGGCGCCGCTGCCTTCCAGCGCTGAGATCAGCCGTTTGATGCACTCGGTCTTGTCCGCAACGGAAATATCCAGGAGAATCTGCTCCGCTTGAATCATCTTGCACATCGCACCCATGATCACACCTCTTCGTCTTCCGGAACCAGACCGGCAGCCCAGTCCACCGGTACGGTGAACATGATGCCGGTTCCCGGATTTTCCAGGCCGCCCACCACTTCGTCGACCAGCTGCTTGACCCGGCTGACCACCGAGTCGTGCTTGATCACCGAAATGATGGTTTTATTGTACGGTTTATTGCCCTTCATGAATTCCCTGAAACTGGCGAACAGGGGAACTTCGTACGCCAGGAACCGTCCCATGCCCTCGGAATCCAGCAATGTGGCGCCGGCGACACCGGCCTCCACGTATGCCTCCAGAACATCCTCGAGGTACTCTTCTTTGTTCAGGACGAACACCAGTAATTTCATCGCGGGCCTCAGCTCAAATGGTAGGTGGGCCCGCGGGGGTTGTCAAGTTTCACCGAGCCACGGGCAAAGCACTCTCTGCGCCAGATCCACAAGCAGGATGGACCCGGCGGCTACCAGTCCCAGGGCGATGATGCCCGCGAACATCCGAGGATAATTCACCATGGTCCAGCTGTTCATCACCAGATACCCCAGCCCCCAGTCTGTGGCGTAGTTCTCGGCAAAAAACAATACCGCCATCCCGATTCCGACGGATATCCGCAGGGCGGCGAACAGTCCCGGCAATGCTGCGGGCAGGTACAGGGTGGCGAACCGGCGTCTGCGGCCGATGTTCAGGCTGTCGGCCACCCGGCGATATTCAACCGGCAGATTCGACAGGCCGTCCCTCACCGCCAGTACGATCTGGAAAAACATGACAGTAAAGAGCAATACGATCTTGGACGCATTTCCCAGCCCGAACAGCAGAAGAAAAAGCGGCAGGAAGGCTATCTTCGGCAGAGGGTAAAGAATGTACAACAGCGGCGAAAGCAATCGATCTACTCTGCGGCTGGTTCCCAGGGCGATCCCCAGGGGAAGCCCCAGTAAACTTGCCCCGGCGATGCCTCCCGCCAGTCTGAGGAAACTCGCCATGCTGTGCCGCAGGAGATTTCCTTCCCGGAGCAGATTCAGAAATTCCACCGCCGCGACATGGGGAGGAGGCAGAAAGCCTTGTCCGATGATTATGCTGAGGATCCACCAGAACGCCAGAAGACTGGCAAGGGCGTACAGTCCGTTGAAACGGGAAGACTTCCTGTTCGCACTCATCGGGTAAGCTCCGCAAAGCGCCGGCGCAGATCCACGACCCGATGGTAATATTCCTGCGAATCCCGGGCTTGGGGATCGGGGTAGCCGGGGTTTTCGCGATATTCAGCCAGTCGGCCGTCAATCATGATGTAAATCCGGGAAGCCAGAAACAGCGCCTCTTCGATGCTGTGAGTCACATAGATGGCCGCCATGGAAAGTCGGGTCTGCAGCTCCAGGATAAGATCCTGGAGACATTCCCGGGTAAGCTCGTCCAGGGAAGCGCTGGGCTCATCCAGTAGCAGCAGCCGTGGTTCGGTAAGAAGGGTCCGGGCAAGGGACACCCGCTGGCGCTCACCGCCGCTCATCTGCCGCGGATATGAATTGGCGCAGTGCCCCCCCCCCAACTGTTCCAGCAGCTCCCGCCCCCTGCGCCGCTCTTCGGGAAGGGCAAGGGTCGCGTTT
>CAWZYW010000618.1:0-2125 GCA_963966255.1 uncultured Salinispira sp.
CGAGATCAGCCTCGGTCTCGTGGGCTCGGAGATGTGTATAAGAGACAGGCGTTGATATTTCGAAGCTCGCAACAAATCTGCAGAAACAGAGGGTCATGGCCGGAATCGATATCGGAGTTCATCTGGAAGATGCCGATGCCCGACGAAAACGGATAAAAACACTCCCCGGATTCGGCTACAGCATCGGGCTCTATCCGTCTCATGCCGCTGAGGAAGGCTTTGAATCAGATGTTCAACAGCTGAGGCAGCTGGTATCCAAATTGAACGATGACCCGGCACTGCTTGCCCTCGGTGAGATGGGCATGGACTTCCACTGGAACTACGGGACTCCGGAAGCGCAGGAGGAAATCCTGATTGCTCAACTCGATCTCGCTTCGGAATTCAACCTGCCGGTGATCATTCACAATCGGGAGGCTGATGATCATCTGTATCGGATTCTGGCGGCTCATCGCGCCCGGGGGATTATGCATTGCTTTTCATCCGATTACCAGCAGATGAAACGCTTCCTGGATATCGGCATGTATATCAGCTTCGCCGGAAATCTGACCTTCAAAAACGCGGGCAAGCTTCAGGATGCCGCTCGCCGGGTCCCTCTTGACCGGGTGCTGTTCGAAACCGATTCGCCATTCCTGACGCCGGTCCCGCATCGTGGCAGTACCAATACCCCGGAGTTCGTACCGCATATTTATCAATTTTTCGCTGAATTGAGAAATATTGAATTATCTGATCTCTGCCTACAGGTCGCGCAGAATTTCAGTCGGGCAGTACCTCGTTCTGAGGCAATTCGAGGGTAACCCTGGTCCCCTCACCCGGCGTACTGTAAATCTGCACGCTCCCACCGTGAGCTTCCACGATGGTTTTCACGCTTACCATTCCCAGACCGGTGCCGCCCTTTTTGGAAGACGAATAGAACGGCTCGAAAATATGAACCAGGACATCCTCGCTCATCCCCATGCCGCTGTCCTTAATGACAAAAAACAACTTACCTTCGCCCTCATGTGCGTCGATTTCGAGGGTACCGCCTTCTGGCATGGCTTTTTTCGCATTGTCGCAGATGTTGAGAATGGCACGAATTAATCGCTCCTCATCGACATAAAACGGTTTCGGACCGTCGTACTTCATTTTCAATTCGATGCCCGAGCGTTCGAGGTTTTTCTGAATATAATGCCCCAGTTTCTGAAAAATCATGGGAAACGAGGTAAAGACCCAATTCAGGCGCAGATCGCCCCGGGAATAATCGAGCAGCTCCTGGGCAAACTGATTCAACCTGATGGCCTCCTGGACGATCTTCTTTGAATATTCGCGTACCTGTTCGGGATCATCGTGAAGGACCTGGAGCATTTCTCCGTATCCCTTTATAACCGATAACGGGTTCCTTAAATCGTGGATGATCAGGCTGGATAATTTTCCCAGGTTTGAAAATCGTTCGCTGCGGATAAGCTCTTTCTGGGCAGCTTTTAAGTCTATCAGTGCCTGCTGCAGTTCCCGGTTCTGTTGATTCAGGCTTTCAATGAAGCTGTTGTTGCTGGTGCGGATCATCCGGCTCAAGGCCCGTAGAATGGCAAACATTATGGTGGGGTATTCTTCGGCAATCCGGTAAAAATCTTCCCGGCTCATGAAAAGCACCGTCGAATCACTTGCCGCTACGACGCTGGCACTGCGCGGTTCTTCATCTATCAGGGCCATCTCACCAAAAATGCTTCCGGTGCCCTGCTCGGCCAAACGGGTCGCCGCGGTGTCTCCGAAGTTCTTCCAAATTTCGACCGATCCGTCCTTCAGCAGATAGAAGCGATCCGGTGGATCGTTTTCGCTGAGAATCACCTCTCCGGCTTTAAATTTCCGGCTTTTGAAGTACGGGGCGATTTTCCCGAGTTCATCTTCTTCAAGTATGCTGAAAAAATCAGAATTCCTCAGGAATTCAACGGTGGATTTCATAGGGACATCAGTGTAGCGCCTGGGCGCGAGGGTTGTAAAGCGGTATTTGAAATGTGAGAACCATCCCCTCCCGACTGAACTGTCTAAAAAAAAAGACCGCCGAAAATACGGCGGTCCCGTAATTGAAATGAGGTTGGTTTACCAGCCGTCCACCATGTCATCGGGATCCCGATTATCCTCAGCGAAGAGG
>CAWZYW010000619.1:0-2125 GCA_963966255.1 uncultured Salinispira sp.
CAGCCTTCTCATTGGTGGGCGAATCGGGCTGCGGAAAGACCACCATCGGCCGAACCATCATGGGTATCCATCGGCCTGCGTCGGGGAGCATCAACTACGAAGGCACCCCGATCAGCGGAAGAATGAGCCGCGGCGACCAGCAGCGCTTAAGGCAGAAGATCCAGATGATCTTCCAGGATCCCATGGCCAGCCTGAATGAACGGGCCAAGGTGGACTACATCGTCTCCGAAGGCCTGTACAATTTCAAGCTGTATGAAAACGAGGCCGAACGGCGGCGCAAAGTGGAACAGGCCCTGGCGGAAGTGGGCCTGCCGGCGGAATTCGCTTCCCGCTTTCCCCATGAGTTTTCCGGAGGTCAGCGGCAGCGCATCGGCATCGCCCGGGCCCTGGTGATGCGCCCCAAGCTGCTGATCGCCGACGAACCGATATCCGCCCTGGACGTTTCCATCCGCAGCCAGATCCTCAATCTGATGAACGAGCTGAAGCGGACCCACGGGCTCACCTATCTGTTCGTGGCCCACGACCTTTCGGTGGTCAAGATCATCTCCGATCGCATCGCCGTCATTTACAAGGGAAGCATCATGGAGCTGGCCCCCAGCCAGGAACTGTTCGACAATCCGGTTCACCCCTACACCCGGGCCCTGCTTTCGGCGATTCCCGTTCCCGATCCCCGGGTACAGCGGAGCCGGAAACTTCTGACGTATAACCCGGCGATGCACCACTATGGCATCGAGAAGCCCGAATGGAGCGAGATATCAGAGGGGCACTTCGTGCTGGCATCGAAACCCGAAAGAGCGAAGTGGCTCAATCATCTGTAAGCCAGGCGCATCTGCGCCTGAGTAGAAGGAGGAATTCATGAAAATCAAATTTTCAACAGGCCTGCTGGCCTTTCTGATCCTGGGGATGGCCTCGGTCTTTGCCCTGGACATGACGGAGATCACCCGGGCGGTGGACAATTCGCAGCAGCGGGAACTGGGCACCAACGAGTGGCTGGTCATCGACCTGGCGGCGGGTGAGACCGTAACCGTGGACTTCGCCGTAAGTTCCGGCAGCAATTACGCCCTGTACGTGGTGGATGATTACAACGCCGACCGCCACCCGGAAGCCGGCGTGGATAGCGCCATCGAGGCCGTCTGGTTCATGGTACTGCGACCGGACAATACCCCCTACGATCCGGACAGCGAACCGGCGGAAATCGAATACGACTACGCCGAACTGACGTCCCTGTATGATGCGGTGGGGGGCTACACACCCGACGGAAGCCGGGCTCCTGCGGCTAACTTCTCGGCCATCGACGGAGGAATCAGGGTATATATCGAGGGATCCAAAACCAGCTACGAAGGTCAGATGGCCATCCGGCTTGAGCGCAGCAGGTAACACAGAAACGGCGCCGGCGGTGCATAGTTCAATGCCCGTCGGCGGTTTTCCTCACAGGCGGCGATTTCGGATCGGTGCGCTAGGCCCGAAGGTCCTCTTCCACACTCTCCGCTTCCTCAATCGTTGCGGCGACCAGCTGGGCATCCGAAACAGCTGCTTCATCGGGCTCCGCCAGAGGCCGCTCCGGCCGGATAGTGGCTACGTGAATGCTCACGCCGATTCCAACGGCCCCCAGAAGCGCCAGAGCCCAGATCGTATCCCGAAGCAGCCAGGCAGAAATTCCCAGACCGAACCATAAAAGCACGATGGTGCCGATTTTCCGCTTCACGCTCAAACCCCGTTTCTCGGTGTATGCCCGGATATAGGGACCGGTGAGCCGGTTACCGTTGAGCCATCGATGCAGCCGCGGGCTGGAGTGGATAAAAAAGCCGCTGGCGAGAATAAGCGGGAATGTGGTCGGAATCAGGGGCAGCAGAATTACCACGATGCCCAGGGCGGTAAAAAACAGCCCGAGCATATGGTAGACGAATCGCCTTCGGGGGGCCATGTCCGCCTTCGCCTCCCGGGAGTTCGGCGTATCGGCTTCATCTTTCTGTATCATTCATCGCTCCCGTCATGTTGCCAATATAATCGACCGGTTCTCCCGAGTCCAGAAGATACGCAAAGGGGCGGACAATTGTCCTTCTCAGGATAGAATGCTACAAAGCCCAATGCTCACGGTATTTATACCCGCATTCGCCGGCTATTT
>CAWZYW010000620.1:0-2124 GCA_963966255.1 uncultured Salinispira sp.
CCCGGAAGTGAACCACGACGCCCCGATAGGGATCGTAGTGGGAATCGAAAACCAGGGCCTTGGATGCGGAGTCGGAATCAGCTGTCGGCGCGGGAATGTCATGGACGATTTTCTCGAAGAGTTCTTCGATGCCGATCCCCATCTTCGCTGAGATCTGCGTGGCGCCTTCACCGTCAAGGCCCAGTTCATTATCGATCTGATGCTGAATTCTCGGTATGTCGGCCGCAGGCATATCGATCTTATTGATCACCGGAATAATTTCGAGATCGTGCTCCAAAGCGAGGTACAGATTCGAAAGAGTCTGAGCCTCCACCCCCTGGGTCGCGTCGACCAGCAGCAGTGCACCTTCGCAGGAAGAAATTGCCCGGGAAACCTCGTAGGTAAAATCCACATGTCCGGGAGTATCTACGAAATTCAGCTGGTAGGTTTTGCCATCCGCAGCGGTATAGGGAACGGTCACCGCCTGACTTTTTATGGTGATGCCCCGTTCCCGTTCTATGTCCATCGAGTCGAGGATCTGGTCCTTGTAATCCCGTTCAGAGATAATGTGGGATTTTTCAATAAACCGGTCCGCCAGGGTGGATTTTCCGTGGTCAATATGTGCAATGATACAGAAATTGCGTATCAGAGATAAATCGTGGTCGCTCATTGCTGGGACTATATCAGATAGGAAGGCTTACGGCAATTCAATGCCGGCTTTCCGGATTTCCTCCAGGAGGATATCCTTCTGTATCGGTTTGACGATATAGCCGGTGGCGCCTCCCCGGTTGAAAGCCCGGATCACGTTGGCCGGGTCCTCCAGGGCAGTGGTCATGATCACCTTAACTTCTTCCTGGGGAGAAATGCCCATCTCCTTCTCGGTGGAGCGTATCAACTGCAGGGCCTGCTGACCGTCGAGCTTGGGCATCATGATATCAAGCAGGACCAGATCATAGGGGCGCTTCTCGCTCCACGCGAGCCTGAACGCGTCTATAGCCTCTTCACCATCGACGACGGTTTCGATCTCTCCAAAGTCTTTTAGAATCGCCTGCAGAAGCCTTCTACTTCCAAAATCATCTTCAACGATTAAAAAACGCATTAGCTGCCCCCATGGATTGCACGCATATTTTATCACAAATTCGACATCTTATCGATATCCTTTCGAATATTATTCAGGATATCGAAAATCGTTTCGCTGTCTTCCCGCCGGGCAGCCAAATTAATCCTGAAAAGATCATTGGCCAGCTGCAGGCGGTCCTGTTTTTTATAATGGTCCCGATACGTATTGGTCAGCTTCTGAAGAGATGCATAATCACCCGCAGTGGCACGCTGATGGATCTGCTCCAGCATTTCCTGATGGACCGGTTTATTAATATTGGTTGCCCGGGTCATGGCCTCCGCGGCAAAGCGCTCCATAGCCGAAAGCATGGCAGTTGCAGACCAGTCAAAGAGACGGATCGGGGAAAATCCCATGCTGCGAAGCCGTTCTTCTCTTTCGGCGATATAATCCGACGCCGCGGCACCGTCGAGAAGGACAGCGACGGGAGACTGATGGCCGCTGTTTCCATGTAAGCTGTGGACCGACGAGCTGAAATTTTCCAGCGCCTCATCGTCGCTCAGCAGCCCGAGGGAAGCGGCGCTTCCGTCTATGCAGATAATTATATCTGCGGACGGCAATTCGGTATTTCCCAGGGAATCGATCCGATGGAACTTCCTCAGCTCGATCCCGCGGCGGGCTGCGGCCTGTTGCAGATCTTCCAGGGTATCGCCGCCTCCGGCGCCTGCTCCTGTTGCCGGGGCCGCCGCGATGAGGTAAACGCTTCTCAATCGAAGCGCGCCCTGAGGAGGCTGTCGATTGTCGGAGACCGAGGTCCAGCGGAGAGCAGAACGCAACAGCGCATCTATCGTTATCGGTTCAATCAGATACTCCACCGACAACCGGACATCGCTCCAGCTTCCGATATCGGGTTCGATGGTGCCGGGTATGGAAATGATATGATTGCAGGATATCGAGGATCTTCCGGCGGTCAGGATGAAGAAATCTGCCAGTTGCTGATGCCACGGAGCGGCATAATCATGAAAAAACAGCACTGAATCCAGTTCTTCGGGCCTCAGCCGGGTAACTTCCCCGGGGGAACCATAGGC
>CAWZYW010000621.1:0-2122 GCA_963966255.1 uncultured Salinispira sp.
CTTCCAGAGACAGCCTGGTCTTTCCGGTGCCGCCCGGTCCGGAGAGAGTCACCAGCCGAACGTCTTCCCTGCGTATTAATTTCATCAGCTCGGAGATTTCCCTCTCCCGCCCGACGATAGCGGTAAGACTGGTCGGAAGATTGGTTCGCTGGGCGCTCAGGGTCCGTAAGGCGGGAAAATCTGCGGGCAGACCGGGAATCAGAAGCTGAAACAGTCGCTCGCTGTCACGCAGGTCTTTCAGGCGGTGAGCGCCCATGTCCTGTAAGGAATAACCGCCCGTAAGGCCTTCCCTGATCAGTTCTGCGGTGGCGCTGGACAGAAGGACCTGCCCGCTATGCCCCGCCGACTCGATGCGGGCCGCCTTGTTAACCGGAGTTCCGAAGTAGTCACCATCGCGCAGTTCCGCCTGACCGCTGTGCATCCCCATCCTGACCAGGATTTCGATGCCTTCGGGCCATGACTCTTGTCTGAGAGCCAGCTGAATGGCAGCTGCGGCTTTAAGGGCCGAAACCGCCGAGGAGAAAGCGGCACAGAACGCATCCCCGACGGTTTTGAACACATATCCGCCGTGACTGCGGATATGGTAGCCCATGACTTCGTCGTGACGGGCCAGCGCGGTTTTCATGGCTTGGGGGTAGCTTTCCCACAGCCGGGTACTTCCCTGGATATCAGTGAAGAGGAAGGTTACGGTCCCGCTCGGGACCGCATCCGCCGGTTTTTGTATTGCTGCCATTTTACTAATATACGTTCCTTGATAGACAGCTTCAACTGACGAGAAAAAACGCTGCCTGCACAGCAGATCTCGGACGAACCGATTATACTTTTTACGAAGGAGTGAGCCATGAAACAAGCCATTGCTGCGATGCTTCTTGGAATACTGTTGTTGGCCGGGCTCACCGCCCAGCAGGACCCGCTTATTGCCGTCACGGAGATTTGGCCGCCGTATCGTATTGAAGCCGGAGATGGCAGAATGACCGGCATCGACATCGAACTCCTGGAAGCCCTGGAAGAACGGCTTGGGGTGGAAATTGAAGTGCAGCGCCATCCCTTTGCCCGGGCCCTGGAAATGATCCGTACCGGCGAGGCGGATATTATTACCGGTATCGCCTACACTCCCGAACGGGATGAATACATCGCCTATTCCTCCGAGAGCTACTCGTCGGTCCGCCCGGTATTTTACGCCGGAAGGGATCTGGCCCCGCAAATCCGCAGCTACGAGGACCTGTACGGCTATGTCATCGGCTACTCTCTGAATTCAGCCTATTTCGAACCCTTCAACTCCGACGAAAATTTGACCAAGCAGGGTCTTTCCACCGAAACCCAGGTCCTGAGAATGCTCGAGCTGGGCAGGGTTGACGTGATCATCGGGACCAACCCGAACCTGGCATATGACGTCGCCCGCCTCGGACTTGATGACGCTCTCAGCCAGACTTCTTACACTCCCGAACCGAACACCCCGCTTTTCCTCGGCTTTCCCGAGACCGGTGATCGGCTGGAACTCTATGCGCAGGCAAATACGTTGCTGAGTGCGATGCTCGCCGACGGCAGCATTCGGGAAATCCTGGACCGGTACCGCTAATGAAACAAGTCGCCCCCCGCCGCCGGATGATTCTCGAATCAGCATTTTTCCTCATTTTGCTCATCGCCGGTGCGGTCAGTCTGTTCGGGCTGATTATTATCCGATACTCGGCCTCCTACCTCAGCAGGGAACTGACTGTTTCTGCTGAATCGACGACCCTTGAACTCAGCCATGCACTGGAAACGCCCCTGTATGTCCTCAGCGACGAAAGTGCCGTGGATATCGCCGCGGCCTACCTCCGCTCCGGGAGAATCGATGCGCTATACCTTGAATCTTATGCCACCGGGGTTCTGGTGGACCGCGCGCCATCGGACGAACCGTTTATCGGCCCGTATATCACCGAAATCGAACGGGATGGCCTCGCTCTGGGCCGTCTTTCGCTTTGGTTTTCAACCGATGAGATCCGCCGCACCAGCCGGGATTTCCTGATCATCATCGTCGCGATATCCGGGATCATCATCCTCGTGATTATCGGCGCCGGCAGCCTTATGTATCGGCTCGTAGTGGTCAAGCAGGCGATGATCCTGCTGAACGGAATCCGGG
>CAWZYW010000622.1:0-2119 GCA_963966255.1 uncultured Salinispira sp.
CCCCTTCGAGCAGGCTGTTCAGTACGGGCTGAAACAGCGAGCGGTCCTGGATTTCCCTGGTCCTGGGCAGACGGATTTCCGTTTTGTTTTGTATGGTGTTTTTCATCGAATCGTGGCCGATGCCCAGATGCCGGCGGGTCAGGTAGGTCATGATCCGGGTGGATACCACCGAACCGATAATGGCCCCGGCATTGCCGATGAGCGCTTCGGCAAGATATCCCTGGGACATCATAAACGCCGTCACCACCAGGCCCATGCCGAAACTGGTACCGAAGTTGGTCAGGGCCGGTTTCTGCCATTCCTCGAAGTACTCGATGAAATGACGGTCCTTCGACAGGGCGATAATCGCCGGGTTGTCCGATATATACGTGGTCAGGGCACCGATGGCGGCGCTCCCCGGAAGTCGCCATAAAATTCTCACCAACGGCGCGAGCAGGGCATTCAGCAGGGCCAGAACCCCGAACTCGCTGAGGAATGCCCCCAGGGCTCCGGCGATCGCCGTGATCGACATGATAAAAAACACGGTATTCAAAAGCAGGTCATGGGCGGTGGCCATCAGCGTCGAGAAAAAAATTCGCCAGCCCCATGGTCATGGAAAACAGCACGATAAACGCGCTGAGCACAATGAGCAGCACCACGGTGCCCCAGGAATACGCCTTAACCGTTCTCACCACACCCCCCGTTGGAATTTTGATACTATACTTGGAATCATCAGCGCGCAATAAATTTCGGGAGAGGATATGTCAGTTCAGGACGGGGGCGAGTCCCTCCAGTGGTACGCCAGCCGGATAAACCGGACCATGGATTATATCGAAGGCCATCTCGATGGGGATCTGACCCTCGATGCCATGGCAAGGATCGCTTGTTTTTCCCCCTTTCATTTCCACAGGATTTTTTCCGCCTATACCGGAGAAACCCCCCGCCAGTTTGTCAGCAGGCATCGTCTTGAAAAGGGATCCCGGCTGCTGCGGACCCGCCCCCGGGCGACCATTATGGATATTGCCCTTGATTGCGGCTTCGCGAACTCTTCCTCTTTCTCCAAAGCATTCTCACAGGCATTCGGGATGAGTCCCGGTTCCTGGCGGGACTGCGCGGATAGCAAGCCGGGACATACCGGGAGCAAGAAGCGAACTGCGGCGTTCTCATCCGAAGGCTATATTGAATATCACCATGACCGACAGGTCTGGCACGGCGAGGATATACAGCGGAGCATCGAGATCCGTCAGTATCCGTCGCTCACCCTGGCATATGTACGGCACCAGGGGGGATACGAGGGCGATTCGGCGCTGTTCCAGACCCTGTGGAACCGGCTCTTGAGCTGGGCTGCGCCCCGGGGGCTGGGAGAAGGGCAGGGGGTGCGTTACTTCGCCCTCTACCACAATGATCCGGGCATCACCGATGAAGAGAAGCTCCGGGTTTCCATCGGCCTGACGGTTCCCGAGGGAACCGCAGGAAACGAGGACGTGGCCATCGGGGAACTTTCCCCGGCGCGTTTCGCGTGCATCCCCTTTCGCCTCGGAGCCCGGGACTACGCCGATGCGTGGCGCTGGGTATACCAGGTCTGGCTGCCCCGCAGCGGGTTTGCCCCCGATGAGGGACCGGCCTTCGAGGAATTCCTGCCCTGCGGGGAACTGTTCCCCGGAGAGGAAAAAGAAGCGGGCAAACAATGCCTGGAGATCGGCATTCCCATACGTCCCCTGGATTAGCTCCTGTGGAGGATCCGCGGACCGGGATGCCGGCCGCGGGCGGAACCATACAGGAGGAAGTCATATGAGGCAACATGAAAATGCCGAACAGCGGGAAACCATGAGTCTTCGCAGCATCGGACGCATCGAACAGAATTTCAGCAACGGAATGCCGTTGTGGGAGATTGCCGTGCAGCCGGAATACCGGGATGCCCTCGAGGGTCTGGAAGGATTCAGCCATATTCAGGTGTTGTGGTGGGCCCATCAGCTTGACGGAGAAGAAGAACGCAGCATCACCCTATTGCCAAAACCGTATAAGAATGGACCGGAGATGATAGGCGTCTTCGCAACCAGATCCCCCCTCAGGCCCAATCCGCTGGCCCTCAGCGCTTGTCCGGTGCATTCCGTTGACGGTCCCAACGGAATCGTGCGGC
>CAWZYW010000623.1:0-2105 GCA_963966255.1 uncultured Salinispira sp.
GTGATCAGGCGGTCCTGCCCATAGAAACAGTGAATCTTTCTGCGATCATGGTGGAGGCAATCCAGATATTCCCGGACAACGCCCACCAGTTTTTCCAGGTGAATAAGTATGACGGCGATGCAGAGCTCGCCCGGGTCGGCGAAGTGGTGTGGCGGGATATCCTCGACCTGGGATGGGACGATGCCAACGTCGGTCAGAGCGTTCGATACGGACTGGATCTCTCGCCGTTGAGCGAGAATTTCCCCGGCGGGTTCTTCCATATCCGGGTGACCTTCCGCCGGCCCCACATCGTCTATCCCTGCAGCGGGGAGTTCGCCGATGAGTTCGTCGAGTTTGAGGGGCTTTCCACCGAAGCGGAGGCAGACAGCTCCTACTGGGATTACTGGGGAAGCAACAACAGCTACGAATACCGTCGCAACCGCACCAATCCTTGCCATCCGGCATACTATCAGCGCTGGTACGATCACAATATCACCATCGGCCGCAATGTAATGGTCACCGATATGGGGCTTATCGCCCGGCGGGATCAGCAGGGAGCCCTGCACGTTTTCGCTTCGGATCTCCAGACCGCCCGACCCATGACCAACGTGGATTTCACGCTTTACAGCTTCGCCCGCAATGAAATCGCAACGGGCAAAACCGATATCGTCGGCCTTGGCAACGCCCGGATCGAAAACAGTCAGCCGTTTTTTATTATGGCACACAAAGGGGAGAACTACGGTTATCTCAGGGTTGATGATGCAAGCGCGATTTCCACCAGCCATTTCGACGTCGCAGGAGTTTCCAGCCGTTCGGGGCTTCGGGGGCTGATAGCCAGCGAACGGGGGGTGTACCGCCCCGGTGATGACATCCATTTAACATTTATCTTGAAGGGGCAGAACCCCCTGCCGGATTCCACTCCAGTGACCTTTTCCCTGGCCAGTCCCTCGGGCACCGTCACCGATGAGCAGGTGCTTTCCGGGGGGATAGACGGCATGTACGCGGTCACCAGCCGCACCGCCGCCGATGCCCGAACCGGCGAGTGGTATGCGAAATTCGCCGTGGGTTCCACGATGTTCACCAGGCCGGTGAGGATCGAAACGGTGACGCCCAACCGCCTCAAAATCGAACTCGATCTGGGCGGAGAGGTCATATACGGCCCGGATATTTCCGGTACCCTTCACTCCGAGTGGCTGCACGGCGGCCGAGCCGACGGGCTTCGCAGCGAGATTTTCGTCGCCCTCGGCCAGGGCGGCAATCCCACGGTTGAATACCGTGATTACACATTCACCGATCCGTCCCGAAGTTTTTCCAGCCGGAACACCCGGCTGTTCGACGGGGATCTCGACCGCGACGGCAACGCCGATTTCGACGGTCGGGTGAATGTCTCCGAAGCCCCGGGGGTTCTCAACGCAACCTTCACCACCCGGGTGTACGAAGATTCGGGAACCTATTCCTCGGAGTTTTTCACCACCACGCTGCATCCCTATGATCGATATGTCGGCCTGCGCACTCCTCCCGGAGACGTGGCCCGGGGCATGCTTCTCACCGATGAGGACCATCCGATTGACCTGCTGATGGTCGATAACCGGGGCAACCCCATTCGCAGCGCCAGCGTTACCGTCGAGCTGTACAAGATCAACTGGCGCTGGTGGTGGGAGACCGATCAGGAAGATCTGGCGGGATACTTCCGCAACCGCAGCGTCCGTCGTCTGGACACCGAAACCGTCCGGATTTCATCGGGCCGCGGGCAGTATTCCCTGAGAGTGAACTACCCCGAATGGGGCCGCTACCTGTTGAAGGTCACCGATCCTTCCGGCGGTCACTCGGCCAGTAAAATCCTGTATATCGACTGGCCCGGTTGGGCCGGCCGGGGTCAGGACGCCGGAGAAGGCGCCGCCATGCTGGTGCTGTCCTCCGACAAATCAGAATACGAGGTGGGAGAACTGGTTGAGCTGACCATCCCGTCAGGCGCCAGCGGCCGCGCTGCACTCTCCATCGAGTCGGGGGGAACCCTCCTGCTCTCCGAGTGGGTCCAGACCAACGAAGGGACCACCCGTTACCGCTTCCGTGCAACCGAAGATATGGCTCCCAATGCCTACGTTCACGTAACCATGGTACAGCCC
>CAWZYW010000624.1:0-2102 GCA_963966255.1 uncultured Salinispira sp.
ATTGATTATCTCATACGCCGGGGCCGTGGCGAAGAAGCCAGATCGGAGTTCAAAACCCTGGAGGACCGCTTCCGGAGATTGCCCGGATTTTCCAGGAAACTGAACCGCCCCTGGTACCATGCAGCCCGGGATGCGGTTCAACGCTCCGGTCCCCGCTGATCCTCCGAATTCATCGGCTTGCGACCCGCTGTAGCGGAAACTACAATGGGATATGCGAGGCGCCACATGAAGAATCCGGAACGCCATCGGCGTATTTTCAACATTCCTCCGATAATCCTTTCCCTGGTGGTTTTTCTCCTCTTGGTCGCAATCGGCGAACTGGGCATCCGCTCCGCTCAATCTCGGGAAGCGGAGATTATCAAAGCGAACCTGTTCGCTTCGGGGAATCTTCTTTCCCAGCGGATACAGCAAACGGTCCTGGCAGCCGTCTCTTCCACAAGCACCCTTCAGGCATTCCTCGAGATCGGTGACTATGAAGTTCAACGCTTCGAAGATTGGGCTGCGGCTATTATGCAGGATAACCCCAGCCTCGGAGCCCTGGAGTTGGCGCCCGGGGGTGTCGTTCAGCACATCTATCCGCTGGAAGGGAATGAAGGGGCGATGGGCCACGACCTCCTGGCTGATCAGCGTCGGGATGACGGTGCCCTTAAGGCGATTGAAAGCCGGGAAATCACCTTCGTCGGACCCATCAAATTGATTCAGAACGACAAGTACGCGATCATCGCCCGCAACCCGGTGTTTCGTTCAAGCGAAGGCGGTGAAGATTTCTGGGGCTTCACCATTGCCCTGCTCCTGATTGAGGACATATTCCGTGAGATTAACCCAATGGGAATCGAAGATGATCTGGCCATGATCCTGATGGGTGATGATCCGGACGCGGAATCGCGTCCGGTGTTCTTTCAATCCGCGGAATATCAGGGCGTTGATGAGATCCAGATATCCATCGAAGTGCCAAACGGCCGATGGATTCTGGGCATCCATGACGCTCAGGACTATCCGAACCGGGCCATCCAGTCCCGGGCGCTGCTCTATCCGCTTACTGTCTTGATTGCCGCGGCGGTATTTATCGGACAATCCCGGCTTAAAAGACAGACGGTCCGCATCCATGAAATAAATGGCGAGCTGATTTCAGTAAATAAGGCCCTACGGCGGAAGCAGGATGAAGCCGACGAACTGCAACGGGAGAGAGGCATGTTCTTCTCGAGAATCACCCACGAGCTGCGGACCCCCCTGAACGCCCTCCTGGGATTGTCCGAAGCACTTGCCGAGACCGATTTAAACGCGCACCAGCGGGAATATGTGGAAACATTCCAATGCTCAGGGCAGGATCTGCTGCATCTGATCAACGATCTGCTGGACTTCGGAAAAATCGAGCAGACCGAATTCCAACTGGAGAAATCGGTGTTCACATTGAAGGGCTTGTTCGAAGCCCAGGACAAGCTGTTCGGGGAGATGATCCGCAGGAAAGGGCTTCATTGGCATGTGGAATTCGACGAATCCTGTACCGTTTCCGTTATCGGGGATCCCCACCGATTGGGGCAGGTGCTCAGGAATTTAGTCAGTAACAGTTACAAATTTACGAAATCAGGGGAAATCAGCCTCTCGGCCCGATCGGCGAACCGCGATGAGCACTTCATCAGCTATACCATCGAGGTCCAAGATAGCGGCGTCGGTATCAGCGCGGAACGGCAGCGGGAAATTCTCAAGCCCTTCGCCCGATCTGACGCGGATACCGACGGAAAGTACAGCGGAACCGGGCTGGGACTCAGTATCTGCGAACTCATCCTGGAAAAGATGAATTCCCGCATGCAGATTAAGAGCACCCGGGGAATCGGCAGTACTTTCACTTTTGAAATTACGCTCCCTGTTTCACCGCAAGACGGAGAAAATGAAAAAGCGGGAGATAGCGGCACCGGGAAGACCCCGCAAGCGACGGGTGACCACCCTGAACGGGATCTCAGCGGCATGCGAATCCTGGTGGCAGAAGATTCACCTCCGAACCAATTGGTCCTAAAGGCATATCTCGAATCATGGAACGCGAGTTTTCGAATCACAGAGGAAGGCAGTGAATCGCTGCAGGCATTGAAGCAAGAGACCTTCGA
>CAWZYW010000625.1:0-2100 GCA_963966255.1 uncultured Salinispira sp.
GCCGCTTCACGCCAATGATTGAACCGCTGGTCGCCCTCTGGGACATCGGCGGGGTCAACCCGCGGATTCCCGGCGAAGACGAGCTGGCTGAGGCCGTTGAGCTCATGGATCTGGATATTCTCGAACTGTATCCGTCAGAAAATCCCCGTCGGGAACCCCACCGGGCTTACCTGAATACCGAGGGAGCCGGCGTGGACCTGGGCGGAATCGCCAAGGGCTATGCCGCCGACCTGGTCTCGGATTATCTCAAAGAGCAGGGCGTAACCCAGGCGATTCTCGATTTCGGCGGAAACATCCTGACCATCGGCCGGAAGAACGAAGAGCGTCCGTGGATCATCGGTCTTCAACGTCCGGATATGCGCCGGGGCATCTATTTGGGAACAGTTCCCGCAGAAGATATTTCGGTGGTTACCTCGGGGGTATATGAACGCTTCTTCGAAGAAAACGGCGTGCGCTATCATCACCTGCTCAATCCCGATACCGGGTTCCCGATGGAGAACCGACTGGAAGGCGTTGCCATTCTGTCGGACGTGAGCATGACCGCCGACGGTTACTCCACCGCCCTGTTCGGTCTGGGACTGGAGGCCGGTTTGGCGGCGACCAACCGTTCGGATGAAATCGAGGCGATATTCATCACCGCCGACAAGAAAGTCTATCTCAGCGACGGAATCGCCGGAGATTTTCAGCTGCTGGACGAAGAATACGAGATAGCGGTGCTGGAAGCTCCGGGCGAGTAACCCTCCGCCGCCCGGTTAAAACGCGGTGGCGTCGATTTCCCCGGCACCTTCGGACTCTTCCTCGACGCGATCGATCCTGATGATAACCCGGTTCGGCAGGCAGGCGGCCCACTCGCCGCCCCGGTCGAGCCATCCGGCATTAACGCAGATCTGATCCCGGCAGTCCGAATGGGTAAACCGCGCCCGGCCGTCACTGCTGATTTCCACGGTGGTATTTCCAACCGGCCCCGCGAAATCCAGGTTCCGATCCTCGTCGAATCCGTATCGGTACTCCTGTCCGGAGCTTTGGATGAGCACCGATCCCGCCGCCCCCAGATTCTGAACCGAAAACGACAGGAACAGGGCGAACAGGCCTATGTAAATCAGGGCGACCCCCAGGTCCGCCGGCTTAATCAGGGCGAGGAAGCCGGCGATGTCAATTCGTTTCCCAGGTTCTGCCATGGTCTTCCTCCTGCTATCGCCCGTGCTTTTTCCGGTCCCGGATATAGAACGAACGGCCCGAGTTGGTGGGGCTCCTGCGGGCGTCGATTTCGAACAGGTCGATTTTTTTCACGAGCTCGCTGAGTTTGGAGTATCCGTAATTCCGCGGGTCGAACTGGGGCCAGGCGTTGATGATGATCTGCCCGACGGTACCGAGATTGCCCCAGCCCTCGTCGTCCTCGCAATCCTCCAGGGCTTTCCGGATGGAGTTGATCAGCCTGGAATCCTGCTTGAGCAGGTTGGAAGACATGCGGGGGACTTCCCGGTCCTCGGTGACGGCTTTGGTGCTGCGCAGGTTCTCGGTGTAGATAAAGCGGTCGCAGGCCACCACGAAGGCCTCTGGTGTTTTCTTTTCGCCGAAACCGTATACGGTTTTCCCCGACTCCCTGAGCCGGGAGGACAGCCTGGTGAAGTCGCTGTCGGAGCTGACGATGCAGAATCCGTCCAGGTTCCCCGAGTACAGGAGGTCCATGGCGTCGATGATCAGCGCCGAATCCGTGGCGTTCTTGCCGGTGGTATATGCGAACTGCTGGTGGGGCTGAATGGAGTACTCAAGCACCAGTTCCTTCCAGGATTTCAGGTTGGGGCTGGTCCAGTCCCCGTAAATCCGTTTAACGCTGGCGATGCCCAGATTGGCAACTTCTTCGAGCACCGCTTCGATAATCGAAGGCTGGGCGTTGTCCGCGTCGATGAGGACCGCCAGGCGTTTCTGCTTGTTATTGTCTTCCATGATTCGTTTTCCTTTTTACTTCGAATGCAGATGGAACCCGGGGCTATTGCCGAAGTTCACATCTGGCGGCGTTCGCTGAGTTTGGCGATCAGACGCTGTTTCTCCCGATCTTTCATACCCATTTCATCGAGCCTTGCAGTGATGGTCTCCGGG
>CAWZYW010000626.1:0-2095 GCA_963966255.1 uncultured Salinispira sp.
ATATCATTAATCACGTGGAGAACTTCGGTAATGCGCTTCGAGCTTTGCTGAATGCTCAGCATCTGTTTTACCGAGTTTTGTATCGACTGCTGTGCCTCATCAGAAGCTTGTTCAGCCTTCTGCACATATTCGAGGCGGTTCCTGGATTGATCGATTTCCCCGCTGAGTTCCTCGGTAATTCGGCGGTTTTCTTCGGAGATGCTGTTGGTGGCGTCGTTCTGCATAGCGATTTTCCGACTCGTCTCATGGATGAATTCCTTCACATCCCGGGAATACTCAAGATACCGCTTTCCATCCCCCTCGATCCTCATCATCAGGGACATAATGTGCTGACTCGATGATTCGGCGTTTTCCACAGCACTCCGGGCAGTATTACTGAGTTTGAGCAGCTCATCGCTATTCTGATTGCTCTCCACCGCCAGGCTCTTGATCTGATCGATTATGCTGCCGAGGGTCTGCATAAAGGTATTGAAGCGCCGGGAGATATAGCCCAGTTCATCCCGGCTGGTGATATTCAATCCCGTAGCCAGGCTCCCCTCGCCTCTGGAAAAAACCGTAAAAATCCCGCTGAGCGCCAAAGTAAGCTTCTGAACCGGTCTGGTAATCTGACCTTCGGTGAGGGCAAGATTAATGGTGGAAATGATCAATACCACCCCACCGACGAGGAGAAAACGCTGAGTGAAAACCGCCAGAACCACCTCCGCATCGGTTTTATACAGGATCGCCAGACCGGTGATTATGAGGGTCAGCAGAGCGCCGATGATATTCAGCAGAAAGCTGATTAACAGCTTGGCCCGAAGATTCAGAAAGCGCTTGGTCCCGGATACATTAAGATTCGCGGTATATCTCTCGAGGGCCTGGGTGAACTTGATAAAAAACGGGATGGTGAATAAAAGGATCAACGGAATTCCCAGCAAATTTGCCAGGGCATACTCAAACCCGTCCAGAAATCGTTCACCAAGGGTCTGACCGAGGAGTGCCACATTCGGTCCCGCCACACAATACACGCTCATCAGGACAAAATACCAGATGGGAATTTGGTTCACCTGCCCCAGGGCCGCATCGAACTCCTGTTCATCGAGATCATCCGTATGTCCAAGAACCATCATAAGTTTGGAAAGAGGACGATTGATGGCATAGATCGTCAGACCAACGTAAACAATGATGTACAGCCAGATAAATGGGGATAGCATTATCCGGATCAATTCATTGAAATTCCAAATATCGATATAGGTACCCGCCGCAAGCCAAACCACCGGCGGAACCATAAACGAGGCGATCAGCCAGATCAGCACCCGCTTCTTTAGTTTCTTCAAATCCATGCAATCCTCAGTATGCCGATTTCAGTGTCCGGGAAAGAATAGCGAAATCGAACCAGTTTCGTGTGATTTGAGACACGTATCTAATTGTAGGCACGGATGCTTAAAATGCAAATCTGATTCGTGGGTAAATATATCAAACTTGGGATCCTGCGGATTTCATCTGCTGTTTTAACATGAGCGCCGCCGAAGCGTAGCCTCCGTCAGCTGCATCGACAAAATGCACTTCCTCCCCGCTTCCGAACTGAATCAGGCAGGTGAGTAACGCCCGATCACTGACCTGGAGGCCGTAGTAAATCTCTTCACTGTCCCGCCGGGCTTCCAATACATTCTGGAAGTCTTTCCTTTGGTCCTCAGTGCATGAGACCACCATCTTCAAGGTACCGTCGTATTTACGGAAATCTGAGTTCACCACATTGTCCAGTTTGATATCCCGGAAATATTTACCACTTCGGCGAAACGGCAGTCGCAGAATCTCAACGATCCTGAGAACGGCTACTTCGAGCTGAATACTCAAAAAGCGCAGATTGTAGGCAAGCCCCCGGCGGCGCCCGCTGAGGACCCGCGCCTCGCGGTAATACTGACTCCGGTTTTGCTTCTGATTCTCCACCGTCAACGGGTGATAGTCCGCCTCCTGCCCGAAGATATCCTCAACGTCCTTGAGCACCGAATCGAGAACAGCCATCCGCTGAGCGCTTTTATCCCCCCGGGCACGGATAATGAAGGATATCGTTTCTCCGCTTCTGCTCGGAATATCCTCCCAGCGACAGGAAAAA
>CAWZYW010000627.1:0-2093 GCA_963966255.1 uncultured Salinispira sp.
GTACAGGATCTGAGCGGTCTGCCGAAGGGGCTCCATCAGGTCGCCGTACTCCTCCCGGAGCAGGTGGTTGATGCTGAACAGACAGTTCAGATGCCCGATCTTCTCCTCCAGGGAGGAAATGAGCTCCCGGCGCTGGCTGTCGCTGACCTGCTGGATGAAGTATGAGCGGAACATCTCGGCGATCATCACGAAGAGAATCCGATCCTCGTAGACCAGGGGCCGGTCGGGCCGGTGAATCCACAGGGCTGCGATCAGGCGGCCGTCGTATCGCAGGGGAATGACGAATAAGCGGGGGATGCTCCTGCCCTGCCAGCTCTCGGTGTACACGTACTCATTGGTGAGTAAATCATCGAGGATATCCGCCCGCATTTCCTCATCCACATCAAAATTCCGTTCGCCGGAAATTTTCCGTCGATGGTACCAGCTGAGGGACGGTTCGGCGAACAGCTGGTACTCATCGTCGTAAAATTCCATGCGCACCGTATCGGCCTCGCTGAGCTGGCCGATCTGTTCAAGTCCCTGGAGAATCTTTTCCCGGGGATCCTCGTCGCTGATGAAGTGGGCCGCGATGAGGCTCATGGCGCTTTCCATGTTCAGCCGATGCTTGAATTGCTCCTCTATCATCTTCCGCTGGGAAATGTCGCGGATGACCGTATAAAATTCATCCCTCTCGCCGCTGATGCGCCCGGTGAAGGCCTCGGCAGAAAACACGGAATTCCGGGCGTTCTGCAAGAGCACCTCAAGGCGGACCACTCCCCTGTTCCAGGTACCGTCCATCATCTCCCGGAATATTCCCGTGAAATCATGGGGCTCGTAGTCCCGCAGGTAGGTATTAACCGGATTGCCCTCGTTCCCCCCGAGGAGCCGCGCCGCCTGCGGATTCGCCTCGATTATCCTGCCATCGGCATTGTGTATAAGAATCGCATCATTGTGGGTCCGAAAGAGATCGCGATAATGGCGGTCAGCCGAAGAATCCGAAGATCCGCCCTCGCCTCGTACTTCACTGAGCTTGATGCGCAGCGAGAGCTCGTGCATAGGCCGGGATAAAATATGGCAATTCGGGATAGAACACTCGGATTTGCTGAGAAGCCGCAGGATAGCACCTTCTCCCAGGAAGAAAATCAGCGGAACTCCCCGCTCCGAAAGGGATTGGCGGACGTCATTCCGCAACGCCGGATCGTCCAAGGCTTCCATATCGAATATGATGAGATCGACATTTTCTGGCATTCCGGCGATCCCGCCAGGGATATCATCATCGCAAACCAGCATCAGAAGGGTTCTATACCCGAAATCCTGCAGCACCTGAGATATTTCCGCATGATCCTGTCCGGCATTGGTGACCACCACCGCAGTCAGTACGACAGCCATACGTTCAGTATAATACGGAGAAATCCTCAGGTGTTGATAATGCCAGAAGCTCAACGATATTCAGGGTAAATGCCACCGCGCTACTTTCCGCGATTCCCAGCCGTCGGACCTCTTCCATGCCAAGCTCCCGGCCGCCGGAAATCGATCGTGGAACCCGGGGAAGGGCGAAAATCAGCGAGATCTCTGAAGCGGCGATGAGCCGGGACAATTCGTCGGCATCGGCATAATCGCCGAGGGCCCAGATCAGATCCTCCCGGTAGATATCCTCATCCACCTCCGATCCCGGAGACGGCAGCAGATAAGCGCTCAGGGCGTTGGAGCTCACCGGACCCAGGCTCAGGAGGGCTGAGACGGTCTCGCGATTGACCTCCAGGGAGAGCCGCTCAAGGCCGCCGGAGGCAGCTTCCCGCCGAACCAGCAGGAGGTCACGGTTCTTGGCCTCGGCCTGAACCAGCCGGTTTACATCGTCGAAGGCCAGACCGATGGTTATTTCGCCGCCGCCCCGGTCATCGAAGGAAACCATGTCGATCCCGGGCCTCAGGGCAAACTGCCGATCCAGGGCCTCCTCCTGCACGATGCTCTCGATGTCGTATTCCCCGGTGATATCCTGATAATACCAGGTCAGCACATCGGAAATCCTCAGTTCGATTACGGCATTGCCCGACAGATCGGGAGCGAGGCTGATGCTCGCGCTGCTTGAGCAGGATCCCAGGGTTATTCCCAGC
>CAWZYW010000628.1:0-2076 GCA_963966255.1 uncultured Salinispira sp.
AAACCAGGAAAATCGCGAAGGCGATGCATGGCAGCGCGATCAATCGCGAGGAACGGCTGGCAAAAAGGGTGGTGCACAGTATGGCTGGAAACAAAAAAACCCTCCCCGGGGGGAGGGTTGAATTGCAGCATCATTCCGCCGATTACTGGCTGACGACTTCCAGGGCTTCCTGGGCCGCTTCCTGAACCCCGCTCGAGTAGTTCAATATGGTAACCATGTAAAGGGGCTGGTACGCTTCGACTTTGCCGAGGGTCTTCAGATTATTTATCACCGCAAGGGTGATCTGTCGGTCGTAGGGGCGATCCAGTTCGGTGTAGGTGTTGATAAGATCCAGGAACTCCGCCAGTCGGATGGCGGCGTCCACCGAGTCGGTCTGTCCCAGGGCTCCGATGGCCTCCAGCACCAGTCCTTTGTCGGCGGTTCCCCGGTCATAGGACTGGATGGCGGCATTGAAGTGGCGGATCAGGGCAGGTGCGTATGCCTCCTGGGGATTCGCCGACAGTATCCGCACCGCATCCATACGTATGCTGTCCAATACGATCCGGTCCTCGACATTATTCGGACGTATGCTGAGGACGTCGTTCAATACGTCGAAGGATACTTCGAGAATCACGTCATCGAACTCATCGCGGTTGAGATACAGGGTGTAGAGCTCACGCTTCTCCGCCGGCTGGGAATCGAGGACCAGGTCGGCGAGCATCTGCGCCCGGTCTTCATACTGGATGATCCCGCTGATAGCCGCGGCGCTGATCTGGCCCGAATACTGGACCAGGACGCTTTCCACCAGGACGGGATAGGAAATTGGATCGGCAATTTGAACCAGAGCCTGTACCATTGCCAGGATGACCTGGTTATCGGGACGGGATCCGGCTTGTTTGCTGATATTCTGTCCATCCAGCCAGGCGGTCATATCGACGGCTAGCTGGGCGTCACCGGCGCCTACGGCCCCGAGGGTTTCCAGCACTTCGATGCGCCAGAAGGTTTCCTGCACATCGGTGAACAGGGCCCACACCCAGTCGTTCATGCCCGTAAATACGCCTTCGCGTACCCGCGGCAGGGTGATCAAAGCCATTTCCCTGATCTGGGTATTGGTGAGAACCTGGTCCGAATTATCGACTACGTATTTAATTACCTGTTCGTAGAAGGATTCCAGATCAGCCACCGGCACATCGAGGGTGCTCTGGACGACCTCGAGTTTGCCTACATCATCGACCCGTTCGAATGAATCGACGAAGGCCTGGACCTGAGGTGAAAGACCGCTCTCTTCCTGAGCCATAGCGGCTGAGGCGATGAATATCAAAAGCAGGAACAGGCTGAAACGACGTAGAGTATTCATAAATCCCTCCATTCTATAGCAATAGTAATCAGTCCCGGAAGGATTTGCAACGAAAATGCTTACTTCTCATCCCGAAATATGCCGTATACGTAGGACAGAATCCGGTTCTTCATAAAGGAGCTGGGGGGCACGGCTTCGATGTGAAGGATGGAAAGATTTTTCATTTCCTTGAATGTGACATCTTTCACGGTGCCGCTCATGACGATGTCCTGATCACCCAGAACGGTCTGAATCTTCACGGGCATGCCCGCTTTCGCGCGGCCGCCCACCATAACTCCGGCACCGGATTCGGATATATCCACCATCTTGCAGCGATATCCCCCGCCCTGCTCGACCTGCTCATTCGCGTCATTGATGCTCCTCAGGCGGAACAGATAGGCGTTCTGATTGAGGCCTACCCTGATGCTGTTGCGCTTCTGGGCCCTGACCAGGTTATCGGAGTGCTTCACATGGAGAATCGGATATTGCTTGTCGTTGTAATCCCCGAGAATTTTCGCTTCGAAATAGTAGCCGGCGTCTTCCTGACGCCAGAAGTAGATTTTCACCTTTTGTTCCCGCCAGCTGAATCCCGGCGGAAGGGGATTGCCGTCGGGGTAGGAGATGGCCAGGTATTTCCTTAGATTTTCAACCACTTTGGCGGTATACACGCCGGCTCCGGGGAGGACGATTTTGATGTACTGGCCGGCGACCATGTTCCGGCTGGTGGTGATGCCCCGGGTGTATTTCGGATTGTTGAATTC
>CAWZYW010000629.1:0-2076 GCA_963966255.1 uncultured Salinispira sp.
GGAAGAACCGGCGCGTTGATATCCCGGGATCGCACGGCTGCCCGAGCCGGTTGGAAGGAGATGAAATGAGACAGGAATCGGTAAACAAACTTACGGTACTGCTGCTGGTCACCGGCGTATCGGTGATTTTCACCGTGATGGTACGGGGCTACCTCATGACCCTGCTTCTGGCGGGAGTGTTCTCGTCCCTGAGCCAGCCGATTTTCCGCCGTTTTCTGAAGTGGACCCGGGATCGCCGGGCCCTGTCCAGCGCACTCACCCTGGCGATGATACTACTCATCGTCATAATTCCATTGGCAATTATTCTCAGCATCGTGGTCGCCCAGGCGGTACAGGTCGGCCAGGCGGTGGGTCCGTGGATCCAACAGACCCTTTCCCAGCCGGCGGTTCTCCTGGACGGTCTGGATAACCTGCCCTTCGGCGAATACCTGCTGGATTATCAGGACGATATCGTCACCGGCATCGGAAATCTGGTCAGCGGCCTGAGTTCCCTGCTGGTGAACAGCGTATCCCAGGTGACGTCCTCGACGGTGCAGGCGGTGTTCCTGTTTTTTATCTTCCTGTACACCATGTTCTTTTTTATAAAGGACGGGGAAAAGCTCATGGACACCATCCTCTACTATCTGCCCCTGGAAGATGAGCCGGAGCGGAAACTGCTTGACCACTTCACATCGGTGAGCCGGGCTACTTTGAAGGGTACCCTACTCATCGGCATTATCCAGGGTAGCCTTGCCGCCCTGGGCTTCTGGGTGGCCGGGATAAGTTCGGTGGCGTTCTGGGGCCTTTTGATGACCGTCCTGTCCATCATCCCGCTGATCGGCGCGTCGCTGGTCTGGATTCCCGCGGTGGTCATCCTGGCCATCGGCGGGCGCATCGGCGCAGCAATCTCCCTCGGTCTGTACTGCGGAATTCTCGTCGGTACAGTGGATAATATCCTCCGGCCGATCCTGGTGGGCAAGGATACCAAGATGCATGAACTGTTTATCCTGCTCAGCACCCTCGGGGGCATCAGCCTGTTCGGCATCTGGGGGGTGATCATCGGTCCGATCATCGCCGCCCTGTTTATCAGTATCTGGGACCTGTACGGGAAAACCTTCGCCGAGTACCTGCCGGCGGTGGTGACTGCCACCGACCGCTCAGCCGCGGCCCGCGAAGATGCTGACCCTGGGGTGGATATGCCGGAGGACGAGGATTCGGAAGATCTGAAAGGCGATGATGCCGGCCCGGAAAAGTCGGAAGGGAAATAATTCGCGGGCAAGCTTCAATGATGCTGAACAGGAGACTCCATGAGCGAAATCGACATCACCGAACCCATCCGTCGGTTTTACGATGATGGTGCGGAGCACGAATGGGACCGTCACGACCGACATCTTCTCGAGTTTCCGGTGACCATGCACTTCCTCATGCAAAGCCTGGCTCCGGAAAGCCGTATCCTGGATGAGGGCTCCGGACCGGGCAGATACGCCCTGGACCTGACCATGCGGGGTCACCGGCTCAATCTGCTGGACCTGTCAGAAAAGGAAATCGAGATCGCCCGGGAAAAGGCCCGGCAGCAGGGCGTCGAGTTCGAGTCAGCCGGGACCGGTGATGCACGGGACCTTTCCTGCTGGCCGGATGCAAGCTTCGACGCGGTGCTCTGCCTGGGACCTCTGTATCACCTGCAGCGGGAGATGGATCGACGGCAAGTATTAAGCGAGGCTGCCAGGGTTCTCAAACCGGGAGGCCTTCTGGCCGCGGCATATATTTCCCGCTTCGCGCCTGTTTATGATCTGGCAAAACGTTTTCCCGACTCGATCCGGGATGCCGCAGGGCGGATGAAATCATACCTGGAAACTGGTAGGCACACCCGTGCTCCCGGGAATGATGGATTTGTCGATGCCTGGTTTGCCAGTCCGGAGCAGATCGATTTGGATTTTTCCGGGATTGCGGTTCAACGGATTATGCTGTTCGGCGCGGAAGGGGGACTTGCCCAGAGCGAACCGCGCCTGCTGAAACAAGGCAGCGCCGACCGGCAGGCCTGGCTGGATCTGGCGATTCACCTGGCACCGACGCCGGCGGGCATATACGGTTCGGAGC
>CAWZYW010000630.1:0-2073 GCA_963966255.1 uncultured Salinispira sp.
ATGACCTGCATGGTGATGGTCGACGCTCCGGATACCCTGGTGCCGCTGCTGAGGTTCTGTAGGATGGCCCGGGCGATTGCGGGGAAATCGACGCCCGGATGAAAGTAGAACCGGGAATCCTCTTTCGCGATAATCGCCGATTCCAACCTGCCCGAGTACTCTTCTCCCGCGGGAAATCTCCACTGGCCGTCTGAAGCCACCTGTGCATCGAGGAGAACGCCGTCTTCGCTTAAAACGATCCTGGAGTAGGAATCCGGAAACAGCGGTGAAGGCAGGAATATCCCTGACAGCGCTAAAAGAGCTAGTGAGAGAAAGAAGCCCGCGGCGAGGCCGCGGGCCAGGTGCTGGTATCTGATTTTAGGGAGAGACAACGCGGGTCCACCCACCGGGTTCCAGAGCCTGATATGAAAAATCATACATGGCACCGGCATGTACCGCCGGTGCGTAGTAAAAGCCCAGGAAGCTCGCAATAGCCGTAAGCTTGATGGTTTTACCCTGTCTGCCGGGGAGGTCGAAGTAATAATTCGCCTGGGTATCCCGCAGATCCATGAATTCCACGCTGCTGTTCTGCCCGGCGAGCCGGGGATTGGTAATCTGCCAGCCCGAGGGCACCGGAATGGTCAGAGCCACCTCCTCTATGGTTTGGGATGTGAGGTTCGTAACTTCGACTTCGATGGTTATCCGGCTTCCCTGGGTCACCCGGTTGATGTTCGACAAGCGCTGGTTTTCATCACCGTAGTAGGTGACTTCCAGGCCGAGTCCGGTTCGTATCCGTTCCTCGTCACCGGCCTCCGGCGAACCGGAAGAAATCAGCCGGGGAAGAATGGTGGAAGAGCCATCATTCTCGATTTCAATCCGGGCGGAGTCCAGCGATCCCAGGTCGAACGAGTACGAGATGATCGGGGCTGCTCCGGCCAGCCGTATTGCCCGTTGGCTGGCGAAGGAAACCCGTACGTCTTTCTCATTGGAACCCAGCGAGCCGCTGGCGTATTTGGCCATGGCCACCAGGGCGAAGGCGGTTTCCTGGGTGTTCAGGCTGTCCGATGAGCTGAGGCGTTCGGTGATGTACTCCACAAGCTGATCCGCACGGGTGTACTGACCGGTTTCCGCCAGGGTCTCCAGGGCCATGGCGCTGTCCCTGAGCCGGCTGGAAAAGGTCTGGGCTGAAATGGAACTCGAGAACCGGAAGTCCGTTTCATTGATAAGCCGTCGGGCTTCATTGCTGTATCCGCTCAGAGCGAAGGCATAGGCCAGGCGCAAAGTCGCAGAATCCGATCGGTTGGATATATTCACCAGTCGGTTCATGGCTGCGATATCGGGATTTCCGGAAAGGGCCAGGGTCATGAGCCGATAGGCCTGGACTTCCTTGTCCCCGGTTGAGGACGATAGGAACTGGTTTGCCTTGACCGACTGGTAGTCCACCCAGGCGTCGATCATGCCATCCGGCACCGGATATCCTGCCTCCCTCGCTTCCAACAGGAAATGCCCTGCGTAGTTGGTTCCCCACTCATGGGCATTTGTCTGATTCGGCCAGTACGAGAAACCCCCGGCGGCGGTCTGAAAACCGGCGATACGGTCGATGGCGGCATTCACGTTATTCTGGATTTCCTGCTGCCGGGCAACGGAGAGCTCCTGCAGTGCGGAAAGATAGATTTGAGGAAATACCGAGCTGGTGGTCTGTTCGATGCAGCCGTGGGGATAGCGGATGAGATATCCCAGACGGCGACTGAGATCAAGCGGCGGTATGCTGGAAATTTCGAGGTCGATGACATTGCTGCCCTCGATGCCGACCGCAGGAATTACCAGCGATTCGCTGCTGCCGGCTGGTATTCTCAGTGAATCGCTGCGGTGCACAATGGGATTCGCCCGTTCAATGGGCACCGTGAGCTCGTGAAAGCTCGAGTGGCGTCCGCCGCTGGCATCGACGCGGATCTCTCCGTAGGCTTCGGGATTATCGACCTTGATCTCGAAGGTGGTGGTATAGTCCCCCGCCCCGTCGACGGGGATGGTGGCGACAAAACCGCCTACGGGTTCGAATGCTCCGGAGGTGCTGAGCCGGACGGCGCCGTTTCG
>CAWZYW010000631.1:0-2068 GCA_963966255.1 uncultured Salinispira sp.
TGGCCGGCGGCGGATCGGGGGATATGACGGAGACCGCTTTCTCGAGGACCTTCTCATTTATCCCATCCGGGTGCTGTCTTCCCCGATTATCAGGGTGAATCACCCCGACCGTTTTACCGTCATTGGTCTGGAACCCCGGAGCCCCGGCCGCTACCCCCCGGCGGATTTCCTGCCGGCGCTGGAGTCCATCGCCATTCTGAGCCGCGGCATATCCCCTGGTGAAGATGAGTTGGGGGATGAGGTGATTCTCTTATATCAGCGGCTGGAGACCCTGTTTACCCTGATGGGGAGCTTCGGCTATCTCGACGGCGACGGGGATGACGCGTTCTACCGCGGCCATCCGCTTCGGATTATCCCCGGTGACGGGGGGCTCTGGTATCATCCCCGGGATCCCGCCCGGTATGACGGCGGAGAACTTCAGGCGGTTCCCCCTGCGGCTTAATCAGCTTCCCAGCTGCGGCGGGCACTGGACCTCCAGCTGAACAGCGTGGAATATCGGTCCGCAGCCCTGGCCGTCGAACGTGCGTATCGCAGCTTCCCGCCGTTTCTGCTGGCGGGCTGGCTTTTCCTGGTTTCATCGGCTGTGGGCATGATGGCCCGGCGCGCGCATCCTCTCAAATCCCGGAATCCCGCGCTTTCTCCCCATCTGGTAAAAGCCGCGGCGGTCGCCGCCGGGGTGCTCTATGCCGCCGCCTTGGCCGCCGTGGCCTGGGGATTAATCTCCCGGGTAATAATCACTCGCCGGCCCCCGGTAACCAACCTTTATTCGAGTATTCTGCTTGCGGGTTTTTTCCTTCCCCTTCTGGGCTTGCTGCTCGGCGGCCGCCGATCGGGTCGGCACTGGCCCATGGGCCTCGCCGCGGGCTTTCTGTTCTTTCTATCCCCAGGCTTTATTCCCGGCGGCGATGATCTGGCGGTGGTTCAAGCGGTGCTGGACAATAATTTCTGGTTGAGCGTTCACGTGCTGGTTATCATCGGCGGCTACGCCCTGGTATTTGCCGCCTCGGTCATAGGGCACATTCACGCGGTTTCGCTGATCCGGCATCCCGAGGGACCGGCGTCGGCCCCGGCCCGATACCGAAGCCTGCTGTCGGCCCTCCGGCTTTCCCTGCTGTTCCTCTTCGTGGGAACCATGCTGGGCGGATTCTGGGCAGACCAGAGCTGGGGGCGGTTCTGGGGCTGGGACCCCAAGGAGAACGCCGCCCTCCTGCTGATCATCTGGACTTCCGTCCTGCTCCACGCCCGGCCCGGCGGCCGGGTGAGCGAGTTCGGCCTGGCCATGGGATCCGCCGCTTCGCTGATCGTGCTGATGTTCTCCTGGTTCGGGGTGAATCTGATGGGCACCGGACTCCACAGCTACGGCTGGGATCCCCGGGCCGGCGGCGTCCTGGCCGCCACGGTGATCGGAGAGCTGGTTTTTCTCATCGCGGCATTACTGCTGCGCCGACGGACCCGCCGCCTTCCCGGTACGCCGTCCACGCCTGAGGGAAGCGTCGGGCAAAGCGCTTCCGGGGAATCTGAAGCTTCCCGGGAATGGACCCAGTACCGGATCACCGACATCACCCGATACGGCGATGATTTTATCCGGGTGGGTATCGAAGCCGGGGGAAAGCCCCTTCGCTTCGAGCCGGGTCAGGCGGTTACATTCCGGATCGCGCACCGGGGTCAAAGGCTCCTGAGGGCCTACTCGCTTGAATACGGTCCCGGATCGGGTTTCGTGATAGCCCGTCGGGAAGGCGGCCTGGCATGGGAATACTTCAGCCAGGATGCCCGCCGGGGGAGTACCCTCAGCGGCGGTCCTCCCCACGGAGACTTCGCCCTGGCAGACGGCGGCCGCCATCCCGGCCCGGAGCTGTTCGCCGCCGCCGGCGCGGGACTCGCTCCGATCCTGAGCATGGTTCGGCGTCGCTGCCAGGTTCCCGGGGCGAAAATCGAGATCCACGCCGCGCTGGCGGACTGGAAGACCTGGCCCTTTTATCAGCAGCTTGATTCACTATCCGCCATGTCGGGGTCTGGCCTTGTGGTGAGCCTGTACGGCCGCCGAAAGCCCGATGCACAAACACGGCGC
>CAWZYW010000632.1:0-2053 GCA_963966255.1 uncultured Salinispira sp.
GTGCCACCATATCGCCGGCGGCACAGAAAACGGCATCGAGAAACGGGTCCCGGTCGCGCAGTTGTCGGTAAATTGTATCACCTGTCTCGAAATGGTAATCGGAGACGTGGATACGCGAATGCTTGATTTGGGACCCCCCGCTTCCGTCGATGATTTCGCGAAATCCCCTTACTCGTTCCCGGGCACTCATCCCGCTCATCGGGTCCTGCGGATCGCCGGAAACCAGGGCGATATGATGCCGCCCTTCGCTAACCAGCTTGTTCGTGGCCAGGCGGGCGCCGGCCACATTGTCCATCTTGATGATATGGGCATTTTCCGCTTCCTCTTCTACGAGGATAAGCGGGAAAGATTTTTTCCGGAAACTCTCTGCAAGTTCCCCGCCGAGGGTGAGGTTTACCAGGATCACCGCATCGGCCCTGTTTCCGAAGAGGATGTCTTTCAGGACCCGGTCGAGGATTGTCCCGTCGCCCATCAGGGAGTACATCTGCACTTCATATCCGCTACTGGTACCGGGGAATCCCTGTTCCAGGCCCTTCAGGAAGCGTGATTCGAAGCTGGTGGACCATTCGGTGGCCACCAGGGCGATGGTGTTGGTCTTTCCCCTCACCAGACTGCGGGCATGCAGATTGGGGTGGTAATCCAGCTCACGGATTGCGGCCATAACTTTTTTTTTCGTCGCTGCAGTGATCCGGGGATCATCATGGATTACCCAGGAGACCGTGGTATGGGATACTCCGGCTTTTTTTGCTACGTCATTTATGGTAACGCCCATCGTTTCCTTCCATGATCATTTCGATGAGGTTTCTGATAAAAGCGATATAGTAGTTCCCGACTTCCACCCCGAGTTTGCGCGCTGCGGGGAATACGCCCCGTTCCTCGCTGCCCGGCAGATATTCCGCCCGGCCCAGCTCGAGGCTCCGCCGTTCGTTTCCCCAGTCCACCATGCCGGCAATCCAGTGGGGAGCCAGGTCAAAGGCAAGGGCCCAGCTGCGATCCCGACGGATCAACAGCGGCAGCGGGGGTTCCGGTTCTCCCTCCGCGGTCGCGGGAGTTCCGCCGGGACCCAGCTGTAGCGGCGCCCCGGTAAGCAACACCCGGGAGTTGCGGCCCGGGATAAGGCGGTTGCACCCGGCGACCAGCGGCGGACGGTCCCAGGGTAGATCAGCCAGAGCCGGGGGTGCGTCGGGAGCAGGACTCAGGGCGATACCCTGCCAATGGTTCACCCGGTCATCTCCCCGCCTCAGATCCACTGGCAGGATATCCGCCCCCGGATTCCCCAGATACCAGTTGTTGTCCCCGCAAAAACTGCCCCATCCGCCGATCATCAAGAATGGGACCCCGCGGTGGTGTGCACTGGCTATCGCTTCCATAAAGGGTGAATGGTTCTCGTCCGGGCCGAAATCGCTGAGTACGATGAGATCGTATCGGCTCAGTGCCGCGGGATCGCACAATTCGGAGGGCGGCAGCTCTTCGCTGCAGATATAATCGATCTCCCAGCCCAGGTCATGCATGACGCAGGCGAAGTAGCCGGCGGCCCGGTCGATATCGTCATCGCCGGCATAGAGCAAACGCAGCGGACGATCGTTACCGGCGTTATTGCTCAATAAATCGACTTCATCAATGTCTCTGGAGTAGATCCGCTTCATGCTATTATGGTACCGCATTTACCGGGTCCGCGCCACAAAGCGGTGAGGGGCGGACTGATATTCCAGGAGCGAACATGAAGCCTGAATTTCGAAAATCTGCATATTACATGGCTGTCCCCGGCAAGGCAGATCGATCTCCCATAGATACGCTTAACTGGGGCGATATCGATAGAATCAATTACGGCTTCGCCATGCTCAATTCCGATGGCAGCATGGAAGACGGACAACCCGACGAGGATGTGCTCAACCGGCGGGCCCTTTCCCGGCTCCGGGAATCCCGATCTGGCCTGGAAGTGCTGGTTTCCCTGGGAGGCTGGGAATGGTCCCGCTGGTTTTCCGACGTGGCCGTTGATCCGGCGGCCAGGCAACGGCTTTGTACCTGTCTCTTATACACATCTCCGAGCCCA
>CAWZYW010000633.1:0-2043 GCA_963966255.1 uncultured Salinispira sp.
CCAGCGGGTCGAAGGGGACCTGGCCGCGGTGAGCGAGCGTAGGCACCGCCAGTGGACCGAAGACATCGAATCCGCCAAGGAAGAGCTGGGAGATCTCACCCGGGAAGTTCAATCCCATCAGCAAGAGCTTCGACAAATGAAGGATCAGAGTCACCAGAGCATGGCCGAACAATTGCAGATTCTCGAGCAGGGATTTTTCAAGGATCTCAAAGAACGCGGTCAGGGCCTGGACGAACGACTGGAAAGCTGGTCAGAGGAATTCAACAAGACCCTGGATCGGATACAAAAAGAAAGCGAAGATGACCGGCTTGCCCTGGAAAAGAAATACGTCGATGATTTCTCATCCCGACTTGAGAGCCTGCGAACCGGCATAAGTACCCGCATCGAAGAAATGCAGGGTGAATTCAGGGACCGGGAAGGAATCATTCGGGAAGACCTCAGTGTGCTGGCCGAGAAGATCTCCGGCGCCCGTCAGGGCGTTGATCAGCAGCTCGAGGATCTGCAGCTGCAATCCCGGACCCTCATCGAGAGCCGCTATACCGATATACAGGAACTCCTGGGAGGCCGTTTCGGCGATGTCCAGCGCGAAATCGATTCGAGAATGAAGCTGCTCGGAAGCGAACTCGATGAACGCAGCGGGGAGCTCCGGGGTCTTCACGAGGCGGTGCGCTCCGATGTCACCCTATGGCAGAATCAGGTTCTTCAGCAGATGAAGGCATCGGAGAACGGGGTGGAGGAGCAGATTTCATCCCTTCGGATCCGTATAAATGATACCCTCGCGACCCTGAAGGAAGAATTCGACCAGGAGAAGAACAGTATTCTGGCCGACGGCCTGGCGGCCCGGGAGACGCTCCAGAGCGGCATACAGGACGCATCGGTCCGACTGAATGAACTGCAGTCCAATCTCGACAGTACCGGCGAAGAGGCGTTGAGCCGGCTTAACCTGGAATTCCAGAGTTTTGTCTCCGAGATGCAAAAACAGAAGGGAGATTACGGTCGGGAAATCGACGAGAGTTTCCGGGAGTTCCGTGCCTTTGTTTCGGACACCCGGGAGGATTTCGAAGGCACCCAGAAACGGCTTCTTGATCGCCTGCAGGACGACATAAGAACCCTTGAGCTGAACATCAGGGAGATAGAGAAGAAACAGAAGAATTTCCTTCAGCAGACCAAGCTCTTCGAACGGGCGGATAATTTAAAGCGCGGTCTGGTCGAGGACATTTCCCATCTGAAGTCCGAGATCGACCGGGTGCAGACCGAGCGCAAACAAGTCGGCGAAATGCAGGGTGAGTTCGACCGGATCCGCAAGCTGGCTGAGGAAGCCAACGAGAAAATGGCGAAGTTCACCGCCGAGCAGCGACGCCTTGAGGGCATCGAAGATAACTATAAAAAGCTTATCAGCCTCTCCCAGACCGTCGATAGCCGTCTGGACAAGGTTACCGCGAAACACGACAACCTTCAGCAAATGCAGCTCGCCATTCGCAACCTGGATGAACTGCAGAAGGAGCTGGATCAGCGTTATGAGCGGCTTACCAAAAGAAAGGAAATCATCGATACCACCCTGGAAGGCGTGGATCGGAACTTCCATTCCCTCACCGATCTGGAAGGCCGCATCGGCGAAATGGGCCGCAGCATGGCAGATTTGCGGGAACACATCGACGGCATGAAGGGACGCCTCGACAGCCTGGCCCTCAACAAAAAAGAGTCCGATATGGCGTTGCGCAATCTTCAGAACCTGAATCAGATGATGCAGGAGCTGGATGAGCGCATGGAGAACATGCAGAAGGCCCGGGAGTGGTTGGCACGCACGGAAACACGCCTTGAGGAAGTGGCTCAGCAGGCGGACCAGAAGGTGGAAGTTCTGGGCAATATCGCTGCCGGAAAGACGGTTGCCGTGGATGATGCCAAAGGCGCGCCTTCGGTATCAGTCCGGGATATGGGGATCAAGCTCAAGCATCAGGGATGGAAGATAGAGGATATCGCAAAATCGTGCAAAATTAGCCGGGGTAAGGGCGTGCGTATTGTTGAAATGGCCCAACGCCATAG
>CAWZYW010000634.1:0-2041 GCA_963966255.1 uncultured Salinispira sp.
CTGTTCCTGAGATTTTCTACGCCGGTTCGTTCAATTTAATGTGCGAGGCTACAACTAGCTCATCAAGGCCGCCTCGGGATGCGGCGGCATCGTAACTGTAGGTTCCGCTCCAGGAGTCCCAATCAGCCGATTGGGCGGCGTCCTCCGGCAATGCTGCGCTGATGGCGGCGTTTACTGACGTAGCCACATGCCAGCGCCGGATCACATCGCTTAAATTTGTAAATCCCGCGAATCCGCCGTCGGCATCCAGGACGTTCCAAAGATCGGCGGGGTCCGCCGCGCCGGAATCGAAGATGGCGGCAAAGAGGTCGTCGCCGCCGTCGCTGTTGGCGGCCAGCCACTGCATAAACACGTATGCCGAGGAATAGTCCGAAGCCAGCGCCGGCGAATCCCAGCTGAGGAAGTGATTCCCCCGGGAAATGCTGCGCTGATCCGCGCTGTCCCCGCCCCCCTGGGCGAACAGGTTGGTACGGTATTCTGGCTGTCCCTGCTCGTACAGGTATTCCGCCGCCGTTGCCAGACTTTCAGCCAGCCATAGGTCGCGGTAATTTCCCGCCGAGAAATCCAGGAGGTGCAGGTATTCGTGGGCTGCCGTCGAAAGCAGGACATCCAGAGCTCCGGAGTAGTTCAATCCGGGATAGATATCCAGATAGAGCATCTCTCCCTGATTGCTGAACAATCCCGGCTGTATGTCTTTTTGCAGGAACATGCCGGCGATGTACGTGTCGTTTCCCGATCCGTAGTTGTCGATAATATCCATCAACAGGACGATGACCTTCCCGTTGCCGTCGATATCTCCCGGCGAACCGAAGCTTCCCGAAAGCCGGGGGTGGATGGCCTCATCGAACTCATCGAGAATCATCGACAGATCATAGGGCGAAACCGACTCGCCCCGCTCGAGCCAGAGGGATATATGCTGCCCTTCGGCTACGTGCCGCGCCCTCACCTGATACGCCCGGCTCTCGGCATAATTCAGGCTCCAGAAATTTCGATATTCCCCGGGGAACAGGAGGGTGCAGGAGCTGCCTAGTAAGACAGTGCTGAGGAGCAGGACCGCACAAACGGTCTGGATATGCCTATTTCGAATCCGCAGGGTCATTGAGGTAAATATAGCCCTCGAAGAGCAGGGAGTTCAAAGTTTTGAGGATCGAATTTCCAATATATGAGTGCAATAATACTCCACACCTGCTAACGAACCATCAATAAAATATCGGGGATAAAGTTCTATCATCGCAGTGATCTCGAGTTCAGATTGATATCGATATCCAAACTCCTGGATTTTTTCAAAAGCAGCCTCAGAGAAAAGGATGTAAAATTGCATTTCTCGGCTAAATATTCTCAATGCAGGAGAAATAAGAGGATCATTTCCGATCTGTACTAACGTTCCAGTAATACGCACTTCTTCTCGAAGTGCAACAGCAAGCGAGTCAGGATCAGAATGCCTGATCTTCGCAGGAAATTCATACCCAAACAATGGTTCAGTAATCAGATCTTCCTGGGAGCCAAGTCCTTTCACCTGCGTCGCGAGAAGAATAAGCATACACGTGCCGAAAAGTAATGATTTAATAAGATCAATTCTCCAAAGGCAGAGGAGGTAGTTTATCAACCCGTACGCCAATATCCATTTGGAGGCCTCGAGTCATGCTTTCGAATCCCGGAAAAAAGCTCATAGGTATCAACCTATCCCCAAAATCGCTATATCCGCTATCCTCCAAGGGGCTGATTTCGACTGCCGGTAAACTCGGGAAGTTCAGACTAAGCTGATTGCCGGTAGTATTGGGATTCGAGTTGTATACTATCGCGATTTCTGCCTGGCTATCCAAGGTCTCGGCTTTTATCTCGATACTGCTAATTACCTCTTTCCCAATAATAGTCGATTTTGTAACAGCGCCAACATCATAACTCTCCACCTTCAAGTACCCGGATTCGATACCGGAGAGATCGAATACTTCGGAGTAATCAGAAGTACCAGCGAGCAAATCGGAACGTGTGGCAATCACGCGATCTCCCGGTGCCAGATCAAAGCTGACTCCCCCGAAAT
>CAWZYW010000635.1:0-2035 GCA_963966255.1 uncultured Salinispira sp.
TGCCGGACAGGCTCCGAAAGGATTGTTGAACGAGAAAAGACGGGGTTCCAGTTCGGGGAAGGACACGGTGGAGTCGGGGTAAAAATAATGCTCACTGAAAGACTGCTCGCTTTCGCTTTCCCCGTCCTTCACGAACACCTTAACCAGCCCTCCGGCCATATCAAGGCCCTGTTCGATGGCTTCGGCGATGCGGCTGCGGTTTTCCGATCGATTTACCAGGCGATCGATGACGATCTCTATGTTGTGTTTTTTCTGTTTCTCAAGCTCGATGTCTTCTTCAAGGGATCGGACTTCCCCGTTGATCCGGGCGCGGACATATCCGGCACGATTGGCGTCGCCCAACACTTTCTTATGTTCGCCTTTTCGGCCCCGGACTACCGGAGCCAGAATCATAAGCCGGGCTCCTTCGGGATACTCCAGCACCCGCTCGATTATCTGGTCGACGCTTTGTTTCTCAATGCGCTGCCCGGTTTTCGGGTCATGGGGTACGCCGATCCTTGCGTAGAGCAGCCGGAGGTAATCGTATATTTCGGTGATGGTCCCGACGGTGGAGCGGGGATTCCGGTTGGTGGTCTTCTGTTCTATGGATATGGCCGGTGACAGTCCTTCGATATAGTCAACATCGGGCTTGTCCATGCGCCCGAGGAACTGCCGGGCATATGCGGAAAGAGATTCGACATAGCGCCTCTGTCCCTCGGCGAAAATCGTATCGAAGGCAAGGCTGGACTTCCCGCTTCCGGAAAGCCCTGAAATAACGATCAGCCGGTCCCGGGGGAGTTCGAGATCAATGTTCTTGAGATTGTGCACCCGGGCACCTTTAATAATGATGTTGCTCATAGCCAAAAGCTAAACGACTGAACCGAGAGAATCAAGGAAAATCGGGAGTGACTAGGGGGCGTTTACCTCATCGCGGAACTGCTGACTTCCGTAGAGGATCTCTTCGAGCCCGGGCTCCGCAAGCATGGCCCGGGAACGGCTCCTGTAGCCGCTGTCGAACGGAACGATCAGCACCGTTTCCCAGATTCCACGATACACCGCCGGCGAAGCGCTGATGCCATACGCGGCGGAACCGAGATAATATAGGGCCTTATCGAACTCAGATTCGACCAGGTACTGAATCCACTGGGGATTCCGACGGACGATCTCGAACAGTTCGGCACTGGTTTCAAATGCGAACAGGGGATCTTCCTCCCGCAGTTTTTCAATAAGAAGGCTGTACATTTTCAGTACGGCAAAGCTCAAATGATCCACCGCTTCATTGTAGCGACCCGAATGAACATAGAATTCGCCCAGCAGCACGTGCGCCCGGAGACTGAATGAGTCTCCCATGCGGTAAAGGGTCACCATACGGTCAAGGCTGGTGCCTCCCCGCGGCCTGGGGGTGAGGAGCACCTCCTGAATGCTGTCCCGCAAATTGCGCTGGAAGTTTTCCTGCGAGGAAAAATCCTCATCACGCCCGGTAATTTCCAGGAGGATGCGCTCGTAATCGATTATATAGGTTTGGGAACTGCGGTTCTGCAGGTAGATGTCGGCCAGCTGATACAGAATGGTATATTCCAGATCCGGACTGCTCAGACGCGCCCGGTTTTCCAGCGCCTTATTAAGATGTTCCAGTGCCTGGTGGAAGTCATTGCTGGCGGAATAGCTCAATGCGAGTTCAGTGAGGGTTTCGGGATTATTCGGATCTTTTTCCAGCGCCCTGGTCAGCAGCAAAAACGCATCGCTCAGATTGCGGTCCAAACGGGCCTGGCGACCCCAGTTCCTCAGCAGCCATGCCGGAGATTCCCGGCTGATTTCCCCAAGATCATCGGGGAGAGAGGTGGTGATCGACGGGTTCTGTTCCTGGGCGGGCAGAAGGATGGAGAAAACGATTAGAAAACCGAGAGCAGGCCATGGGAGGCGATAACGCTTCATGGTTTTATTATCGTAAAAATGCTGAGTAATATTAACGTGTTGGCAATCGATGAATGCGAAAGAGTCAAAAAAAAGGGGCTGTCTGAGAACTAACTCAGACAGCCCTTGTTTTATTTAAACC
>CAWZYW010000636.1:0-2026 GCA_963966255.1 uncultured Salinispira sp.
ATGCAGACCCTGTCACTGGTATCCGCCGCGGTGCTGTTCTCTCTGCTTATCGGCGTTCCCACCGGAATCGCCATGGCCCAGAGCGACCGCACAGAATCCATAGTCAAGCCGTTGCTTGACGGGATGCAGACCATGCCCAGTTTCGTGTACCTGATTCCCGCATTGATGTTTTTCGGCCTGGGAAAAGTACCGGCGATTATCGCGACCATCATTTACGCGGTTCCCCCGGTGATCCGTCTGACGAATGTCGGTATCCGCACCGTGGACAAGGAAGTGGTGGAAGCTGCCAAAGCCTTCGGAGCCGAGAAGAAGCAGGTCCTCTGGGATGTGCAGCTTCCGCTCGCCAGGCCTTCGATCATGGTAGGTATCAACCAGACCACGATGATGGCCCTGGCTATGGTGGTCATCGGCTCGATGATCGGCGCCCGGGGACTGGGGATGGAAGTCCTTCTTTCCATTAACCGCATCGAAGTCGGGCGTGGGTTCGAGGCCGGACTGAGCATCGTGTTCCTGGCCATCGTCATCGACCGGCTCACCTTCGCCGTGTCCAAAGCCAGCAATAAAAGCGGAGACAAGAACAGCGGCAAGGAGTCATAACCGCAGGCCGGGTTTCTCGGCTGAGAAGAATAAACAAGGCCGCCCCCCGGGCGGTCTTTTTTTGCGAACTCCCGGCACCGCAGGTCCCGAAAAATTTCATGAGCGCGGATCAGCTTTTTATTGGCGAAGTGAAAGCCGAGGATTTAGACTGGAAGAATGAGATTCGCATCCCATGGGAATATCAGCGTAACCCGCTACAAGGATGTCATTCTTACGGTGATGTCCGAAACCACAAACATCGAACTGTTTCGGGAACTCGAAGCCCGAATGATTGAGGTAAGAAAACCGCCTCTCGGCCGCCCCTACGCAATTATTTTCGATGTCTCCGCATGGGGCATGGCGACCATCGATTTCCTGAAAGCCGCCCAGCAGCACAGCGCCGAAACAGGGGCGACGGGTGTACAGGCTCGGGACATGGTGGTCATCATGAGTGATGACATGTATCTGCAGGTTTTCGAGTCAATCGCCGGCCCCTTTGAGAGCGCGTCAGAAGTGAAATACTGCTCGTCCCTCAAAGAGGCCGTGGACTTTCTTTCCTCCAGATCCTATGAGGGTGCCGAAATCATCCCCCTTGGTGACGGGTAAATGCGTAAACCGCGGCGCCTCCGGCCGGGGTCGCAGCTGGTGGTGATTTCACCCGCATGGGGCGGCCCCTCGCTTTTTCCCCGGGTTCATGAATCGGGCTTGCGGAATCTGGAATTGTTGGGATTTCGAGTCCATGAGTATCCCGGCACCCGGATGGAAGCGGATAAAACCTACCAGAATCCCCGATTGAGAGCCGAAGAGGTAAACCGGGCATTCGCCGACCCGGATATCGACGGGATCATAACCACTATCGGAGGGGACGACTCCGCCCGGATTCTGAAATATCTGGATCTCGAGCTCATCGCCGCAAACCACAAATTCTTCATGGGCTACTCCGATATCACCACGATTAACAGCTGGCTCAATCAGCATGGTCTGGTCATGTTCAACGGTCCTTCGGTTATGGCCGGTTTTTCCCAGTTCGCATCCTTTGACGAAAAATACCAACGCTATCTCCGGGACTATCTGTTTTCGCCGCAGGAGCGAAATATCCTGCCGAGCTTTGAGGAGTACTACGACGGATATCCCGACTGGGCTATAGAATCAAATCTGGGATTATTGAATCCTCCGAGGCGAAACGACGGTCCCCGTTTTCTCCAGGGAAAGGGAGTGAGCACGGGAACCTTGTTCGGAGGCTGTGCGGAGGTGCTGGAGATGCTCAAGGGAACGGCATTCTGGCCCGCCCCGGATTTCTGGGACGGGAAGATTCTGTTCCTCGAGACATCCGAAGAGAAGCCGTCGATTGATTATATGGGTTTCTGGCTTCGCAACTACGGGGTCATGGAGGTGTTCCAGCGGATTTCCGGACTTCTCATCGGGCGGGCCCGGGACTACAGCGACCAGG
>CAWZYW010000637.1:0-2017 GCA_963966255.1 uncultured Salinispira sp.
TTTTTTCAAGCAGAAGACGGCATACGATATCAGCCTCGGTTCTCGTGGGCTCGGACGGTGACAGTATCGGCGATGCCACCTGGGTCAGCTACGGGCTGAGTATTAACGGTACTCAATGGACCTATGAGGCCGATCTGCCAACAGGACAGGCGTATTATTTGCGCATACGCGCCGAGGACCGCACCCGTCCCGGCACCTGGATATATTCTGATCCGGTCGATTTCGGGGTGCCTGAGGGCATTCCCGGAATCGTAGTACTGAGTCCCCAGCAGGGGACCTATGTCGGCAATGACAGCGTTATTGATTTCGAGGTGGCAGTAAGCAACCTGAACTCTGGCAATATTGAAATTGATCTCACCCCGGGTGACGGGGACTGGTCCGACGCCCTGCCGGTCAGCAACTTCGACCGGGTTGAACCGGAAGGCGACGTATACACCATCAGCATTGACGCCGCCAGCGATTTCACCCTCGCAAACGGTTCGGCGAGCTTCAAGCTTCGAGCCGGCATTCCCGGAGCCTATGGTCAGACTACCTGGCAGTATGTGGGTGATGTGGATCCGCCGAATATCAGCGTGACATTCCCCAACGAGTACCTCCTTCCGGAAGACGCGGTAAACGGTACCATTCCGGTAAGCGGTATTTCCGATGACGGCCTGAACCCCCTGGAAGGTATCTACCTCAAATTCGAGAGCGGTTCGGTTGCGGCCGAAGTCTCTCCGGATTTCGCAGCCCCCGGCTGGTTCTCCCCCGTAGGCCTGGCCAATTGGACCGCCGCCGGCATCGACACCACTGACGGCGGGACATTTCCATCCCAGCCCGGTGATTACAGCCTTCATTACTTCGCCCGGGACGCCGCGGGAAACATCAGTATTCCGGCGGTACTACACTTCCGGGTAGACCAAAGCTCCGACCTGCCGGTCTTCTCCTTTTCCAATGTTCTCGAAGCCGGAACCGCTGCCGACAACATCCTCAGCAACGGGTCGAGTATTTTCGCACAGGTGAGCGACGACGATTCCATCGATGTTGCTACCCTGGAAGTTCGGATAGATATCGGAAACGACGGCCTCTACCCCGGAATCGATCTCAATTCGGATACCGATACGGCAGACGTAAACGAATCTGAAACTTGGGTTGATGTCAGTTCAAAGCCCGGCAGTAACAGCGCGGTTGTGAATTTCAGTCACACACTCTCCCTGCTTCCCCAGGGAATTCACGCGGCGGAGTTCAGGGTCGACGATATCAACGGCGTTTCCCAAAGCATCGGACCGATCCTGTTCACTCTGGACTTCGGACCTCCCAGCATAGTCATCACCAGTCCTACGCCGTTGAATGGCAGCGTCCAGAATGCCGATTTCGATATCGCCGGCACCATGGGTGATGCAAACGGCATCGAAGATATCCGGCTTTTTATCGACGGCGTACAGGCCGATCCCGCCGATATTGTCCTCACCGACGGTACGGTCTTCGGCGATGCGACGGTGAACTGGCGCTACAGTTTTCCCGTGGATGAAGCGGGACACGGCGACGACGGCGATTACTCCATCGCAGTGTTTGCCGACGATACCACCAGCGGGGCGACGAAAACATCATCTACCACCTTCAGTCTCACTGTCGATACCAGCTCTCCGGAGTTGATCGTCACGGCACCGGTAGATGATGAATATGTCGACTCTTCGAGCTACACGATCCGCGGTCAGGCAACCGATAACTCGGGAGCCGGAGTAAGCACCCTTGAGTATTCTCTGGACAGCAGCGACGGAACCGACGGGACCTGGAACGCCATAGGCCTGACGGGCTTGAACTGGAACGTCCCCGGCGTCGATTTCTCCGGCGGTGGAGAAGGCGCAAAGACCCTCTGGGTCCGGGCCGGCGACGGAATCAACGGATTCTCCACCGAACGCATCGACTTCTTTTACGACACTTCGGATCCCAGCCTGACTGCTGTGGTGAATCCTGCCCTCAGTGCGACTAATTCGGATTTTGCCCTTGAAGGCAGCGTAAGCGACCTCAATGCCCT
>CAWZYW010000638.1:0-2015 GCA_963966255.1 uncultured Salinispira sp.
AAGTCCTGGTCCGCCTTCCCGAAGGCGTGGAAATCGACTATGTCGCCGGTCAGTCCGGCCAGTTCGAAGCTCCGAAGTACGGCAAAATCAAGGAAGCGACTCAGCGGGCCTACTCATTTTCCTCGGATCCCCAGGACAAGGAGCACCTTGAATTCCTGATCCGGCTGGTTCCCGGAGGTATCGTGACCACATACGTCCACGAACATCTGAAAGAGGGCGAGAAGATCAATATCGTCGCCCCCGTGGGTGATTTCCATGTGAGGGACACCGATGCCGCAATGATCTGCGTAGCCGGCGGATCGGGAATGGCACCGTTCAAATCGATTTTTAATGAAATGATCCACAACGGTACCATTGAAACCAGGGAAATCTGGTACTTCTTCGGCGCAAGGACCACCAAGGATCTGTTTTACCTCGACTGGCTCGCAGATCTCGAGAAGAAATATCCCAAATTCCATTTCATCGCCGCCCTTTCCGAACCCCAGGAGGGAGACGGATGGAAAGGTGAGACCGGTCTTATCACCGACGTTATGGACAAGTACCTGAAAGCGGACAACCTCAAGGACGCCCAAAAAGAAGGCTACCTGTGCGGGAGCCCGGGTATGCTCGATGCCTGTATGGTGGTGATGCGCAATAACGGAATGGAAGAAGAGAATATATTCTTCGACAAGTTCGCATAGGAATTGCACCGGCGTCGGCCATTAGCTTCGCCGGTGCAGAGTGTACCATACTCGTTTGCCGGCCCCCGGCTCCATAGCCGATGGTCGGCTCCATTTGCGGTCGTCGGGAACCGCCGGCCAATGCACGGCCAGTGACCGGCGACCAAACTTAGGAGAAGCCATGAAACAGACACCGGATTTTGCGAAAGCCGAAGCGAATATGCAGGCGGGCGTTATTACCGCCGACGGCTTTCTCGGAGAAGACACCCGCCCGCTCACCGATATCATCGAGCATGATGAAGAGTCTTTCGCCAGTCTCGGGCTGGATTTCGACGAGGTGGCCGAAAAACTTTCCATGCTGATGAAAGCCGGCCAGGATGGGCTCGGGGAGCCCATCACGGTGGAAGATCGCTATCTGGTTCGCACTGATGAAGCCCGGGGATATCTGCCCTCGCCATTCGGCAACGGAGTCTTCCACAAAATCAATGTGGAGGTTCAGAAGAAAGACGGTGGGCCGAAACTGCTATATACCGAACTCAACATCCAAATGCTCAAAAACTTTCACTTTCTCGAAGGCAAAGGCTCTGCTTTCCGAATGGAACCGAAGGCCATCAAGGAAGTGCTTTTTTCCTGACTGCTTCCGGCTTTTCCATCGCTGGCAAAGCCGCGGCATTGCCGCTACAATGCTACGCATCGGTTCATCGACCGATGCGTTTTTTATGGAGGACCCGTGAAAAGATTAATCCTTCTTTTATTCTGCATTACGCTCAGCGCCGGCATATTTGCCGAGTCAGATCAGTCGGAAATTCGCACCATTCAGATCCGCACGGAGGATCTCCAGGGAAAAGCTAAACTCGGCCTGGCCTTCGGCTACCCCAGCGGCATAAGCCTGGGATACCGGGTATCGGCGGTGACGGAATTCAACGCTTTCATCGGTTCGTACTTCAATACCGGCCTGGCCCTCGGCTCCAGCATCATGTTTACCTACGCAGATTTGCTGATTGACGAACTGTACTTTCCGCTTTCCATGGGTCCCGGAGCCTTCCTCAGGCTCGATACTGAGATAGCTCTCGCAGTCATGTATATGTTCCGGGCTGAGTATGATTTTACCGGCATTCCGTTTAATCTGTACATCGAAGCGGGACCTGGGATTTCCCTGCTTCCTGCGCTTGATTTCGATTGGACCGCGTCACTGGGAGTTCGCTACGTATTCTGATTTCGCACGGATTATGCTGTGAAAACGCTATGCGGCGTGGGCGGGTTAAATCAGCCGTTCCAGCTGCATTGTGGCTTCAATATGGTTTGAACGGAGATGATAAATGCGCGGACTGGTTCTGTATGGTTTGAAGCACAGTG
>CAWZYW010000639.1:0-2013 GCA_963966255.1 uncultured Salinispira sp.
AAGACACAGCTTCGATTTCCCCGAACAGATTCGGAAAACCCTTGGATTCGACACTTCGGAAGGTGCTGCCCTCGATGATCTTCTTGTCCCGGAAAAATATATGGACCAGGCGGAAGCGTTTGCCGATAACCCGGGAATTGCGAAACAGCTTACGGATCTGGGCGGGTTCGGCCGAAGTGCTGATATCGAAGTCCTTGGGATCCTTGCCGAGGAGCAGATCCCGCACCGCACCGCCGACGATGTACGCCTCATGACCGGCCTTCTGGAGCCGCCGGACGATCTTGACGGCGTCATGATCCAGTTTTCTATGGTCTATGCGATGTTCTTCTCTGGTATAGACCTCGGCCTGCTTGATGAGCTTACCGTTGTCTCCCGTTTTATAGCGTATCAGCACCTGCTTGCTCTCCCGGAATGCCCTTGAACGGGCAATGGAATACTGCTACTGTCAGCCGTTATGGAATCGGAATGGATCAGCCTTATGAACCGGCTCGGCGGCGCTGGCAAGGCCTTTCTGGCAATAATGGATTTTGAAATGCGCCATCCGCTGGTGATTCCGCTCAGCACTCTGGATCCCCAGAAACTGATGTTTAATTTCCGCGGCCGGACAAACATACCGGAGGATCCGCGGGAGTATTCCTCGAATCGTATGCCCGATCATATCCCGAACCCGAGTTTCATATCAAGTATGGACTATGAGGCGGCCTTTCGCCATGTACAAAATGAACAGATCGCGGGAAATTCCGTCCTGACAAACCTGACCTTCCCCAGTGAAATTCATCCCGAGGGGGAGTATCTCCTGAAAGAACGCTATCCCATGGCCGCCGCCCCCTACCGTCTGTGGGCGGATATACGAGCCCTTCGCTCCGCCTCCCCCGGGCGGGATGAGCTCCTGCCGGATTCCGTTGCGCCCCTGCCGGACGAGATACTGGTGTTCAGCCCGGAGACCTTTATTCAGACCCACCACGGCCGGATCTACACCTATCCCATGAAAGGCACCGCGGCGGTGGAACCCGGTGGAGATCGAAAGCTCGCCGAAGCCGCATTGATCGCCGATGAAAAGGAATTGGCGGAACATACCACCGTGGTGGATCTGCTGCGCAATGATCTCGGCAGATTTGCCCGGGACGTACGGGTGGAGCAGTTCCGATATGTCGAAGCTATCCCTTCGGCAGCGGGAACCCTGCTTCAGGCATCCAGCCGGATCAGCGCGGTCCTCCCCCCGGACTGGAAAACGAGGCTGGGGGAACTGTTTGCCGAGCTCCTGCCCGCCGGCTCGGTCAGCGGAGCACCCAAGCGGGAGACCTGCAGGATTATCGCCGAGGCGGAATCCCTGGTATCGCACCGGGTCCCCGGAGCCGGGATTCTGCCGGAAGGCCGGGGCTATTACACCGGCGTGGCGGCGGTATTCGATGGTTGGAACCTGGACTCGGCGGTGCTGATCCGCTTTATCGAGCAGCGGACCGTCGATCGGGCTTCCGACCAGGGCAGACGATGGTTCTTCCGCTCCGGCGGAGGAATCACCATTTACAGCGATCGGGATTCGGAATACCGGGAGCTCATGGACAAAGTGCGTTTCCCCATCGCCTCCGGGACCGATGACGCCGCCCCGCGATCTGCGCAATCCGCCGGAGATCAGGCATGAGCGGCGGGGAGCGCAGGCGGCTGATCGAGACCATGCTCTGGGAAGCTGAGCGGGGCATTGATCTGCTGGACGAGCACGCACAAAGATTAGCCACCGGCCTGGCCCGCTGCGGCGTATCTGCGGAGGACATCCCTGATAAGGCCCAGCTCCTGCAGGCCGTGGAAACCCGTCTGAGCGCGTCCACCGAATATCCCCGCACCAGGGTCCGCATGGTATACGATCCCTGCCACGCAGCGGATTGCCTGGACCGGGCAGAGTTCCGTATCGAGGAAGCACAACCCCGAAACATCTCCCGGGTCGGAATCATCGAGTTTGCCGGCGCAAAATACTCCTGCAAGTGGGAAGATCGGCGTATTTTCAGCGATCTCCAC
>CAWZYW010000640.1:0-2010 GCA_963966255.1 uncultured Salinispira sp.
TCATCATCCAGGGAACCGAAGCTGATTATGGGAAAAGCCGGTCGAAGTCCATGGATCCGGCGCAGGCCTTCGCGAATTTCATCATTGTAGGTCGCTTTGCTTTCATCCGGCGGCCGGGGAAGCGAGAGCATACCCATCGCCGAAATTCCGCTCTGCTCGATATAGCGGGCAATTTCGTTACTTCGCTCCGGCGAACCGCCGTGAACATGGAAATCGATGATATCCATGGCAGTACTACTTCAAAGCCGGTTCGGGAGAAGCGGCCACATCGGCGGTGATCGTCAGCGCGACATCCGGATGGTTCCGGACGAACGACGCCGGAAAGGCTTCGGATACCGGGCCGAACAAAAGCTTTCGCACCACTGCTTTCTGCCAGGGGCGGTTGCAATAGATACGGAGCTTTCGGCTATCAAGAATGCTTTTCATCCCGACGCTGACCGCCCTGCGGGGAATACGTTGCCAGTCGCCCCCCAGGGCCGTATGACCGTTGGTCACCCTGGTTTCTTCGGTAAGCGCAATGACCCTTGAGGGGGAATCCGCGGCGCTCGGAGCCTCGTTAAACGCCAGGTGCCCATTGATCCCGACGCCGGCGAAGCAGACGTCAATCCCCCCGTCAGCGGCTATCCGGCTGTCATAGGCTGCGGGATCTGCGGGGTCCGGAAAAAAAACCTGGTCGGGATTAAACCCGTGCCGGGTGCCCAGCGCGCGGATAAGCTCCCGTTCGATAAATCCACGGAACGAAAGCGGATTGCCGGGGTCCAGGGCGCTGCCGTCTTCGTTGAGATACTCGTCCATGAAATACAAACGAAGCCCCGATAAGTCCAGGGGCAGCTGGTCGACCATGGTGATAAAGCGGCGGTACTGGAAAACCGGGCCCACCGGAACGATGAATCTCACCGGATTGCTCGCAGGAGCATCGGCGATCGAGCGGTACATTTCCAGGGCGATGCGCCAGTACAGTTCGGTATCGTTTTCGCAAATACCGGTGGGAATGGCGAGGTCGCCCCGACCGGGTTTTATCTCACGATTCCACTCGGTACTTCCCGGCGCTACACCGGGAGAATCATTGTGGAGCTCCATTCGCCCTCCCCTTCGCTGACGCGCGTTCAGGACATCAGCCTTTCACCGAACCGCTGGTCAGTCCCTTGATAATCTGCTCGTGCATAAGCACGTACAGGAGTACCGTCGGAATCATCGTCAGGACGATTGCCGCGAACATCGAGGTATAATCGGTGAAAAACTGACTCACGAAAAAACGGATCCCCAATTGGAGGGTTCGGGCCGCCGGTCGGGAGGTGAGCAGCAGGGCGTATATGAACTCGTTCCAGCTGAACAGGAACACAAAGGTTCCGGCGGTGACTATGCCCGATTTACTCAACGGGAGGATGATTTTCCAGTACCTGCCTGCGAATCCGACGCCGTCTATGGTGGCCGCTTCCTCCAGTTCTTTCGGCAGGGTTTGCATAAACCCGTACATAAGAAAGGTGGAAATGGGAATATTGATCGCGGTATAGGTCAGAATGAGTGCCAGCAGGGTATCGTAGATGCCCAAAGCTCCGGTAAGCCGGAAATACGGAGCCATCAGCGCGATTATCGGTACGAGCACTCCCGCTATAATCAGGTTCAGTATTGACTGACGGAAGCGGAAAACTTCCCGGGAAAAGACAAACCCCGCCATGGAAGTCACCAGTATAGTCAGCGCGGTTGATGCGGTGGATACGACAAGGCTGTTCAAAAACAGTGTGGGGAGACCGCTTATCTCCAGCGCGTTGACATAGTTGGAAAACTGCCAGACTTCCGGAAGGCTGAACGGCGATATCTGAAGCTCCAGATTGGTCTTGAAACTTGAAATCAGCAGCCATACCAGGGGCATAAAGGTAAACAGGAAGAAAAATCCGAGAATCAGCCATTTTGCAATCAGGCCGAACTTTTCACCCGCAGTCTCATTGCGCACTACCGCCATATCCGCCCCCTATTGCGTTATATCGGAAGACGAGTCCCGACGTCCTA
>CAWZYW010000641.1:0-2005 GCA_963966255.1 uncultured Salinispira sp.
CCCCGATCTTATTCAGGCCTTCGACCAGCCATGCGAAACCCAGCCACAGGCGGGCCGGCAGGGTCCAGTACGCCGGAACCTTGGCGGCGGCATGGCCGCCGAGAATGGAGCGGCGGTTTTTGATCTGAAGGAACTCTTCTTTCAGGTAACCCCACACCGCATTCACGCCGGCGATTTCGAACAGGTAGTGAACGTTGATCATGTGCTTGGCGGCCATGGCCATAAAACCGTACAGGCTGATTCCCATGACATGAGCCACGCCGTAGCGACCGCCGATGGATACCATAAAGCCGTGGTAATTGGGCTTGAAGCTCTTTTTCTCGCCGCCCTTCATGTCGGCGATGATGTTGTGGGCCACCACGTCGGCACTCTGGATTGCGGTTTCAACGATCTGGGGAACGACCTTCTCTTCGTTCAGGTACCAGATCATGTCTCCGCAGAGGTAAACGTTGGTGAAATCCACCGAGCGCATCTGATCGGTAACAAGGATCCGTCCCCGTTCGCCGACCACGTAGCGCTCGTCATCGTCGAAACTACATCCGGCCATGCCGTGAATTCCTTCGGGGCTGGCGATGGAACAGTTATCGTTGGATACCTTACCCTTGGTCAGCGGGATTTTGGCGGTGAACTCGGAACCGTGGATACCGCAGGTCCAGACGAATGTTCTGGTGTTATAGACGGTGCCGTCGGAGAGGGTGAATTTGTTCGGTTCGCCCTGCTTGACCGCGGCATTCAAGTGGACTTCCACATTATTTTTCTTCAGATACTTGGCCGCCGCCTTCCGCGGTCCCTCGGGAAGAATGGGAAGAATCGAGTCCTGGGCTTCGACGATGACGATTTTTACCTCACTTGCGTCGATATGATATTTTGCGCAAAGCACATCCCGGAGTTCCAAGAGCTCACCAGCCAGTTCCATGCCGGTGAAACCCGCCCCTGCGATGACGAAGTTCAATATTTCCGCCCGGATTTCCGCATTCGGCTCCTTGGCGGCCTCCCGGAACATCAGCTCGACATGCTCCCGGATCCGGATGGCGTCTTCCAGACTCCAGAGCGTAAAGGAATTTTCCTGAATCCCCGGAACACCGAAGAACTCAGGCTGACCGCCGGTGGCCAGTACAAGGTAATCGTATTCGTAGGTATAACTTCGGGATTTAATTACCTGATCCTCGAAATCGATGCCTTGGACTTCATCGCTGATCACGTTGATCCGCTTGCCGCCGAAGATCCGCTTGAAACTGACCTGCACCGCTTCGGGCTCGGTTCGGTGCCCGGCTATCTCGTGTAGTTCCGTCATAAGCGTGTGGTAGGGATTCCGGTCAATAAGGGTAATCTCCACCGACTTATCTTTCTTGAACGCCTTATAAAGGGTTTTGACCGCGTGTACGCCACCGTACCCGCCGCCGAGAACGACGATTTTTTTCGTATCGCTCACAGATGCCTCCTGCTTAGCTTGTGCTATATGGTTTCAGCTGGTATAAGTTTTTTCTATGACCGAGTCTATCATGCGAATAAAAAACGCGCTATGTAATAATAAGCGTTTTATCGATAAATTTATCGCTTTTGTTGTGATTTCCGTCACATTATTTGCCTCATGTGGCACGGAAACCCCGCCCGAACCGGTGAGACGTTCCGTCGAAAGTCTTGGAACCATCGTCACCATCACAATATACGACGATCCGAAGCCCGGATATTTCGATGGGGCCTTCGCTCTGGTCGACCAGGTGTATCGCCTGATGAGTCTCCAGCTTGAAGACAGCGAACTGGTGGCCCTCAACGCCGCCGCAGGAGTCGCTCCGGTGGAAGTCTCACCGATGACCATGGAGGTCTTGCTGGCCGCCAGGGGCATCGCCGAACAATCAAACGGCCGCTTCACGCCAATGATTGAACCGCTGGTCGCCCTCTGGGACATCGGCGGGGGGAAACCCCGGAATTCCGGGGAGGCAGAGATGGCTGAGGCCCGTGAGGTACTCGGTCTGGAGATTCTCGCAACTGAACACGCTCAAAA
>CAWZYW010000642.1:0-2004 GCA_963966255.1 uncultured Salinispira sp.
GACCACCGAAGCTGCTGAGGCCGAAGAGCCGGAAACCAGCCTGGATATCCAGGATGCCGGCACCGAGCCCATCGTGTTCGGTGCGGAGGTGGAGCCGACGGTCCCTCCGGCGGATGATCCCGCCATGGAAGAGCCGCTGCCGTTCGAGGATCCGGTGATCGCCCAGGAAGAGCCGGCGGTCGAAGCTGAAGCAGGACTCGCCTCCGGCGGTGATTATGCCGAGGCCCTAGGGCAGGATCCCGCACAGGAATGGATAGAACGGATCCGGAATCTCTATCCGGACCGGCAGCTCTTTCTGCCTCCGGCAGGCACCGACCTCGATGAGCCGCTGCCACGGGTGGCCAGCGAGGACGAAGCCCTGCCGCGCTTCGTGTTGAATGAAGCAGATACTCCACTTAACCCCGGGGATGCCCCCGAAACATCGCTTGGCGTTCGCCGGGCCGCCGGAGAAGCCCTGCCCGATAGCGAAATCCCCGAGGTCGGATTCGACTTCGAGGACGAATTGCCCAGTATCAGCCTCGGGATTGCCCCGCGGCCCAGGTCCGGGGCTTTAGCCGTCGGCGAGCTGCCGCTGCCCGAAGCGTCGGCAAGTGAAATAGAAAACAGTTCTCTGCGGACGGCGGCCCCGGATGAGGGGCTCCCCGAGTTCACCGGAATTCCCCTGGCCCAATACCTGGATCCCCGGCCGAATGCCGGCATCGGTCGCATCGATGCCTCTGATTCGGTCCTTGGAACCCTTGCTTCGCCGCCATCCCCGGAACTGCCTGGCGAGCGCAGCCCTTCAATCACCGAAACTCCTGCGGAGGCGGAGGAAGAACCAAGCATTGAAGAGCCCATCGATCCGATCCGTCCCGAAGACGTGGAGATCACCCTGGAGGAAGCGGATTTTCGCAGCCCCAGCATCGACACTCCGGATGAACCCCTGGATCGGGAGGTAGCCGATGATAATGAACCGGTGGCCGAACTCGGCGAACCGGGAGAGCCCGGTGAGGAAGAACCGATGGATACCGGTGAATTGCTGGTATATCTGGAGGAAAGTGAACCGCGCACTCCCGAGGAAACGGGACCGGTCGAGGAAGCCCCTGTGGAAGAATCTCCCGTAGCGCCGGTGGCGACAGTCAGCGTAGCGACGGCTCCGGCCGTGCCGGATATCGCCTGGGCCCGGGAAAACCTTCCCCTTATATACACATTGGAGCCCGAGGGGTATTATCTTCAGGTAGGAGCTTTCGCTAACCCCCGGTCCGCAAAGCGGGTCGTGGAAGAAGTGGCTCCGGGATACCCCCTGGCGGTCCAGCCGGTGGAGGGCAGCGGGAATCCGTTGTACCGGGTCTTTGTCGGACCCCTCGAAGAAGATGAGAAGGGAACCGTCTTGTACTGGTTCCGGGCCCGGGGCTTCCGGGACGCATTTATCCGAAAGGGCATATAAAGCCGGGAACACAGCTGCCGGGGATATCCAGCAACCAAGTCCCGGAGGTCCCATGAGTTCCCCCATTGAAGAGTTATCGAAAGAAGAAGCGGCGAAGCGCATCGGTGAAATCAGCGATGCCCTTCGCCGTTTCGAATATGAATATTATGTGCTGAGCGAGCCAACGGTTTCCGATCGGGAATACGACGGGCTGTACGACGAACTGCTCGCACTTGAACAGCGCTTTCCCTCCCTGATAGCCGAGGACAGTCCCAGCCGGCGCATCGGTTCGGACCTGAGTTCCGAGCTGCCGGAGGTTCGCCACACGATCCCGGTACTGAGCCTGGACAAGGCCTATTCATCTGAGGAAATCCGCCAATGGATAGTCCGTTGCAGCCGGCAGCTGGAAGGCGGCTTTCACATCATCATCGAGGAAAAAATGGATGGATCCTCCCTGGTGCTGTATTACGAAGACGGAGTTCTTGCCCGGGCGGTGAGCCGGGGCAATGGCGAAGTGGGAAACGACATCAGCGCCAATGTCCGGACCAATCGGCGCATTACGCTGCGCCTGCCCCGACCGGTGACCGCGGCGATCCGCG
>CAWZYW010000643.1:0-2001 GCA_963966255.1 uncultured Salinispira sp.
TGCCATACCGTCTCGCTCTGGGGTTCCACGCCACCCACCGCGCAGAAGACAGCAACCGCGCCGTCCAGGACCCGGAGCGACCGCTCTACCTCAGCGGTGAAATCCACGTGCCCGGGAGTATCGATGATATTGATCTTGTAATCCTTCCAGTAGCAGGTGGTGGCCGCCGAGGTGATGGTGATGCCCCGGTTCTGCTCCTGCACCATCCAGTCCATGGTGGCCGTGCCCTCGTCGACCCCGCCCATCCGGTGGCTTTTGCCGGTATAAAAGAGGATTCGCTCGGTGGTGGTGGTTTTCCCGGCGTCAATATGGGCCATAATGCCGATGTTCCGGGTCTGCTTCGGATTCATAAGGGTATGCTCCAGTTCGGTATTAATTTCGATGTATTCGGTGTGGGATACTATCATGGAATGCGCTGCGTAACAATCAGCCCGCCTGGACGAGTCGCCGGCTGGACTGATCCGCCATCCAACAGTCCCGAAAAACAATCGCAGAATAACATAAAAAACTCTCTCAGGATCGTTGACAAAATCCACGGCCATTTGATACATTCACCGGCGTCGCATAAAACAAAGCACGGGCGAATAGCTCAGTTGGGAGAGCGCCTGCCTTACAAGCAGGATGTCGGGGGTTCAAGTCCCTCTTCGCCCATAATAAATCCGATTGTCTCCATAGGAGACAGTCGGATTTTTTTATTGGTATACCAGGAGGGACTTGAAGCGCAGGCCTCGGCGCGAGCCGGCGAGCGCAAAATGCCATGGATGGCATTTTAGAGGCCGGAGACGGCCTGGAGCCGAACGACCTGGATGGGAGAGGGGCGGAAGGCCAAGTCTCTCTTCGCCAATCCAAAAACCCTCTATGATCCGAAGGATCGTAGAAGGTTTATTATTGGTATATATCGAGGCTGGCCATATCTGGCATCAGACTAAGAAGTGGATTGTTCACAGCTGATCTTTTAATCTGTTCATATGTTCAGACAGAACAGTTTTTCAAATGCCCCTCGAACCTTTGCTCGCTATCTGTTCGCAGTCGTTTACTCGCTGTTAGTCCTCGCAGGGATTTCAGCCCAGAATTACTCCCTCCCCGACTATCTTCCCGGAAGCGGGAGCGGAACCGTCATTCGCACCGGCGATGAGGCGGTCTACGGCTCGCTGGATGTGACCCTCGGCGTATTAAACCTGTTCACCGGATCGGGAGGCATACAGATCAGTGCCGGTTTGCCCGGGGTGGTGCAGGGAAGAATCGAACTGGATCTCCAGGGAGAAGGAGCCGGGTTGCACCTGGCCCTGACCACCTTGCCCGCAGCCCTGTATCTGGATTTCGACCGGAACGGTATCTCTTTGGCCCTCGATACTTTCCTGGCTACCGGTTTTCATTTTCGCAGCGGAATTCCCGGGATAAGTCATCTCGGGCTTGATCTGTTCCTGTTTACCGCAGGTGTCCATCTGGGGACCGACAGCGCTTACTATTGGGTGTACGAGACCATCGGCGGCATTGATTTTATCAACGGTGGCACGTTTTATTCGAAAAGTTCTGCCCCGTATAAATTTCGCATCTTCGGGGCCTATGCCGGGCCTTCCTATCAGGGATTCGGATTTGCCGGGACGCCGATTTCCCGGGGCGTATACAATATGGGAGAAGGACCCGAGATCGGAACCCCGGGGCTGGATCAGCTCCCCCGGGATGCGGTGGACGCCGCGTTCCGCTTTCATGATGTCGGTTTCAAGGGTGCCGGCGGACCATACCCCTGGACATGGGGCGGCCTGGTGGACCAGGCCCTGGTTCACCGGATACGCAACAGCTCGGCGGTGTGGTGGCACGATCCCTTTGCCATGACCAAGGCGATTATGACCGAAGTGATCTGGGGTGGGTATATCGATGAAGACTCTCCCTTTTACGACCCGGCATCAGAGCGCTGACGGATAGGTGAATTGCCTCGGATTACAGTGTAGCTTCGCACATTAAATTAGCCTAATCCTCGCACGAACAAACAGACAATTT
>CAWZYW010000644.1:0-2000 GCA_963966255.1 uncultured Salinispira sp.
GCTTGAATCCCGCAGCCGGAGCTCAGGGAGAGCTGACCGGGGTCATGATGATCCGTAAGTATCACGAATCCCGGGGAGACAGAGCCCGCCGATACGTAATCGTCCCCGATACGGCCCACGGAACCAATCCCGCGACGGTGGTGATGTGCGGCCTCGAGGTAAAAACCGTTGCCAGCGACGAAGCCGGACAGGTCGACATGGAAGCTCTGAAAGGCATGCTCGGGCCTGACATCGCCGGTATGATGCTCACCAATCCCAACACCCTTGGCATTTTCGAAGAACGGGTGGTGGAGATATGCTCACTGGTCCATGAAGCCGGAGGGCTTATGTACGGCGATGGAGCGAATTTCAACGCCATCGCCGGTATTGTGAAGCCGGCGGAGCTGGGCTTCGACGTGATGCATTTCAACCTGCACAAGACGTTTGGCACACCCCACGGAGGGGGCGGACCGGGAGCCGGACCGGTGGGCTGCAGTCCGGAGTTGGCGGAATTCTTACCGGGTCCGCTGGTTGGTAAAAGCAAAGAAGGATCCTTCGATACCTTCGTTCCCGCAAGCAGCGTCGGTCGGATGAAGACCGGTTTCGGCAATTTCGGCATCCTGCTGAGGGCATATTCCTATATTGCCGGCCACGGCCGGGACGGGGTGACCCGTAACAGCGAAATGGCGGTTCTGAAGGCGAACTATTTGCGCCACCTGCTGAAGGATATTCTCCCGGCCTATCACCAAACGCCTAGCATGCACGAGTTCGTGGCCACCAATCCGAGAAAAGATGCGGTAAGCACCATGGATATCGCCAAAGGTCTTCTCGACGAGGGTTTTCATTCTCCGACGGTGTATTTCCCGCTGACGGTGAAAGAAGCGCTGATGATAGAGCCGACCGAGAGCGAAAGCTTCGAGGAAATCGAGGCCTTCGCCCAGGCCCTGAGGAGAGTCATCGCGAGGGCCGACGAGGATCCCGATTACCTGCATCATGCTCCGTACAGCACCATTCTCGGCCGGCTGGATGAGGTGAAAGCAAACCGGAAGCCCGTGTTAAGCCACAAGCTGTCGTCAGAGAGCTGACGACAGTCAGACAGTAAAACCGCCCTGGCGCTCAGCGGTGCCAGGGCTTTTCCATACCGCCGGATTGCCGAGTCGGCTGTCCGCCGGGCACAGGAGGGGTGATGAGCGTCAACCTGCAGAGCAAGCCTCATATGTATCGGGTCCTGGATCTAGGTCTGAGCGACTTCGGCCGGAATGAAATCCGCATTGCCGAGCACGAAATGCCCGGACTTATGCGCACCCGGGAAACCTACGGACCCGGGAAGCCCCTTCAGCACGTGCGCATCACCGGAAGCCTGCACATGACAATACAGACAGCAGTGCTCATCGAAACCCTGACGGAACTGGGTGCCGATGTGCGTTGGGCGAGCTGCAACATCTTCTCCACACAGGATCAGGCTGCCGCGGCGGTGGCCGTGGGACCGCCGTTGAGCGGGGGAAGCATCGAGGATCCCCGGGGCGTACCGGTGTTCGCCTGGAAGGGCGAAAGCCTTGAGGAATACTGGCAATGCACCCTGGATGCCCTGACTTTTCCCGATGAAGACGGATCCTGGGATTCAGGGAAAACCATGGGACCCCAGCTAATCGTGGATGACGGAGGCGATGCTTCGCTGCTCATCCACAAAGGCTACGAACTGGAAAAAGGCTCCTCCTGGGTCGAAACTCCCAGCGAAAACGATGAAGAGGCGGTGATCAAAGCCCTGCTTCAGAAGCAGTATGCCGCCGACCCGACGTTCTGGCAGCGGGTGGTGGCCGGATGGAAGGGGGTCCGCGAAGAGACCACCACAGGCGTCCACCGTCTCTACCGAATGGCCGGAGAAGGAAGCCTTCTGGTGCCCGCCATCAATGTCAATGACAGCGTAACCAAGAGCAAATTCGATAATCTCTACGGTTGCAGGGAGAGCCTGATTGACGGCCTGAAGCGCGGCACCGAACTCATGCTGGCCGGAAAGACCG
>CAWZYW010000645.1:0-1994 GCA_963966255.1 uncultured Salinispira sp.
GACAGAGCTTCGCGAACGGATAGATCGTCTTCGCCGACCAGGACTCGTTCCATAGGATTATCCCGGGGAGCGCGAGGCATCGATTCGAATTGTCCGGATCGGACCGGCGCGATGGAAGCGCTTCGAAACCCCGGCCTCAGTTAAGTTCGATATGGCTGCCGGTTTTCGTGAAGTACACCCATTCGCACAGATTGGTCACATGGTCGCCCAGGCGCTCCATAAAACGGTTGAGGAAAAGCAGGCTCGCGCCTTCTTCGATGTTTCCCGGATCGCTCTTCATGAAGTCCATGATTTTCACGGTGAGTTCCCGCTTGATGGCATCTATCTCAGAATCCATGGCGGCGACTTCCTTAGCGAGCTCCACGTCGGCGCTGTCAAACGCCGTCAGCGCTTTCTCGAGCATTGCGATCCCCCGCTCGGCCATTTCCCGAATAGTGGGGAGAAAGGCTTTTGCCTTGTCTCCGGAAATGCGGCTAGCGCCCTTAGCCAGGTGTTTGGCGTGGTCGGCGATGCGCTCGATACTGGAGACGATTTTAATGGTGCTGACGATTTCCCTTAGATCCTGGGCTACCGGTTGTTCCATGGCAATAAGTTTGGTACCGATGTCCTCAATACGGGCCTGCAAAGCATCGATGCTCTTGTCATCGGCGATGACTTTGGCGGCGAGTTCTTCGTCGCCGGTTTCTACTGCCCTCAGACCGGCCTTGAGCTGGACGGTGGTCATTCTCCCCATAGTGCGAAGCTCGCCGTGAAGCTGCTCCAATTCCATACGGTATTTTTCACGCCATTCCATAGTATTCCTCGTACGACATTGCTGGGAACCTCAGGCACCCGGTTCCATCACCACAGTATAGCCGGAAATGGTATCAACCGAAACGTCCAGATATATAATCCTCAGTCTCTTTGTTCTTCGGATTAAAGAATATCTCATCGGTCTTCCCGTATTCCACCAGATATCCCGACCGAGCCTCGTCTACCAGGAAAAACGCGGTTTGGTCGGAGACCCGGGCAGCCTGCTGCATGTTATGGGTGACGATGATGATGGTGTAATTCTTCTTCAGTTCGTTGATCAGATCCTCGATTTTAGTGGTGGAGATCGGATCCAGGGCCGATGCGGGTTCATCCATCAGGATAATATGCGGCTTGATGGCCACCGCCCGGGCAATACACAAGCGCTGCTGTTGCCCCCCTGAAAGTCGGAGGGCGTTCTGCTTCAGCTTGTCCTTGACCTCATTCCACAGGGCGGCCTGCTGGAGACTGGTCTCCACCAGCTCGTCCATATCTCCGGTGAAACCGTTGATCTTGGCACCCCATGCAATGTTGTCGTAGATGCTTTTCGGGAACGGATTCGGTTTCTGGAATACCATGCCGATGTGGCGTCGTACCTCCACCGGGTCCACATGATCATCGTAGATATCCACGCCCCGGAAATTGATATTGCCTTCGGTGCGGGTGCCGGGGATCAACTCGTTCATCCGGTTGATGCTGCGGAGCACCGTGGACTTTCCGCAGCCCGAAGGGCCGATAAACGCGGTCACCTGGTTCCGTGGCACATCGAGATTGATGTTTTTTACCGCTTGAAAGGTATCGTAGAAAAAATTCAGGTTCTGTATGGAAATTTCGACTTCAGTCTTGCTCTGCACTTCTGTGCTCATCTTCCCATTCTCCTCTTGGTGGCGATACGGTCGCGCATGATAATCGCAGTCGCATTCAGCGAAAGCAGAACCACCAGCAGCACCAGAATGGCTGCGGCGGCAAGGTTGCGGAATTCCGCCTGGGGATAGGCGGTCCAGCGGTAAATCATGATCGGCAATGTTGTGAACTTGTCGAATATGGAACTCGGATTGGTGGTCAGGAAGGCAGATGCCCCGATGACAACCAGTGGGGCGGTTTCACCGAGGGCCCGGCTGACGGCGATGATGGTTCCCGTAAGGATCCGGTCCATAGATGCGGGCAGCACATGGGACCACACGGTCTGCCAGCGGGTGGCGCCC
>CAWZYW010000646.1:0-1992 GCA_963966255.1 uncultured Salinispira sp.
GGCTGGCGAAAATCGAATGCGGTCACCTTGATATAGAGCAGGGTATTCCTGGGCGAGAGTTCCAGCACTTCACCGGGAGAATAGCGCTGCTGGCGGGAATCAAGGTCATCGAATATTTCGATCCCCAGGGGGAAGGCCTGCGCAGTCAGCCGGTCGCCGTTGCCCGGGGGATCATCGACCCGTCTTGCCAGACCCTCGGTGGATCCGAACAGAAGCCGTCCGGATTCATCGACTGCCAGAGCCCCGGGGTTGAATATAAGTCCCGGCAGGCCGTCCTCCTGCCGGAACACATCGATGCGGAAATCTCCCGAATTCGAGGGGCCGGCGACGCTGGCCAATCCCCGGATGCTGCTGATCCAGAGCGAGCCTTCCCCGTCGGATCTGATGCCGCGGATAACGTTGCTGGGCAAGCCCCGGGATTCATCGAGGTAGTGAAGTCGGTCTCCATCGTAGGCATACAGCCCCCCCCGATCGGTGCTGAACCACCAGTTGCCGTCGGCCGATCGATACATCTGAATGAGCGACTCAATTTCCTCCGGCCAGGGCGAATCTGCGAAACTGAGGCTTGAACGGTTTATCAGCTGGGGCGGTCCATCGGGCAGGGCGAGTAAGAGGGATGATTCATCAAACTTAGCGATCCGGCGGACTATGTCGCTGTCTATCCGGGTCAGACTCGGATCCGAGCTGCGCAGCCAACGCGGCGAATCCGAGACCCTCGGGTCCAGAATCCCCAGACCGTTACCCTGGCTCGCGATCCAGAGTGTACCGTCGTCATCCAGATGCAGGTCGTTTACCTGGACTTCCGCCAGTCGGCTCACCCTCCAGCCGTCTTCCGCGGCGCGGATCTCCAGAAGGGCATCCTGGGTCCCCGCGTAGATGAGATCCTCCGACACTCGGGCCAATGCGTAGAATATGCCCACGGGCACGATGGTCTGCTGAACCTCTCCGTTGATCAGGTACAGGCCCGCGAAGCTGCCGATGTAAATCCCCTCCGGTCCACTGGCAATCGAACGGATGTCGTTGCGCCGGGGAATCTGAGCCGGATCGCCCTCCAGTTCGATTCCGACGAAATTCGGCTCAATGAAGCGATTCAGGCCGTCCCTGGTACCGAACCAGAGAATGCCCCCTGCATCTTCGATAATGCTGTGAATCCGCGAATGACTCAGGCTCTGATCGTCATCGGCAACGTGAAACATACGGCGTACGCTGCCGGTTTCGCGGTCCAGAATGTTCAGGCCGTCGGTGGTCCCCACCCAGAAGTTGCCCGAGCGATCTTCCAGCATGGCCCGGACCGAGTTGTTGCTGAGGCTTTCCGAATCGGCCGGATCGTTGACATACGCCGTGAAAATGCCCTGATTTCTGTCGAACCGGTGCAGTCCCCCGCCGGCGGTGCCCACCCAGAGGGTCTGATCAGAATCAATATAGAGGGAAAAGATGAAATCGCTTTGCAATGACCCGTCTTTTCCGTCGGAACGGTAATGGATGAACTCCTCGCGATCGACCACCAGCCGGTTGAGCCCGCCGCCGTCGGTACCGATCCATATATCGCCGTTGGGGTCTTCCACCATCGGCCACACGTTGTCATACGAAAGTCCCCGCGAAGAGCCGCCGTCCTGGCGGTATTCCCGGATTTCCCCGCTTATCGGGTTGATGCGGTTCAGCCCGCCGTAACTGGTGCCGGCCCAGATCAGTCCCCGGCTGTCCTCCAGCAGGCCCCACACCGAGTCGTCGCTGATCCGCAGGGCCGGGTCAGCGGCATTCCGGTGATACCGGGTGAAGCGAGCCTCGCCGGGATCAAGCCGACCGATGCCCCCGCCGTCGGTCCCGACCCAGATATCGCCTGAAGAATCCTGGATCAGGCTGGTGACGTAATCATCCGGAAGGCTGCCCCGATCATTTTCATCATGGCGGAAAACCCTGAACTCCCTCCCGTCGAATCGGTTCAGGCCGTTGGAGGTACCGATCCACAGGTATCCGTCGCGGTCCTGAAGC
>CAWZYW010000647.1:0-1990 GCA_963966255.1 uncultured Salinispira sp.
TTTCATCCGATTTTCTCATGCCCCAGGAGCGGGGGAAAGGTGTCCTGGTCCGCTGTCCAAGTTGCGGGTACAACGCGAACCAGGAGGTCGCGGTTGCCACCTCTTCCCACGAAAGCCGTAGGCCCCTGCCGATGGAAACCATAACCAACGCCGACTGTTTCGGGCTTATCTGCTTCCGCCGGCAGAAAGGCCTGCCCAAGCGCCGAACCGCCTGCTGCAGCATGTTCCAGCTGATGGACGGCATCGCCGTGGCGGTGTACCGCTCGGACAAAACCGTATCGGCGGACAAGCTCGCCCGGGTCATCGGCGAACCGGTCATCGCGGAGCTGAGTGAGAAAGAGCTCGCGGACCTTGGCTATACCCGATACAAGCGACCCCGCAAGGGTCGCCGCAGCCCCGGCCCTCCGACGGCCCAGGCGTTCCTGTCGCCGGTTGGCATGCGCCGGCCGCTGACCATGGAGGACCAGGGCGGAAAGTTCATCACCGTGGTGGACAGTTCGGTCAGCGAGAGCAGCAACCTGATTTTCTCCCAGGGCACCCCGGGCAAGTTCCTTATCAATGTGAACTTCGGTCGGGATTTCGATGCTGATTTCGTCGGCGACTTCGTCGCCGTGGATGCCAACTGCCGCTGTCATCACTGCGGAAGCGCGCTTAATCTGGAAAAGCATGTGAAAATCGCCAGCGTGTACCGCATCGGGGAGTACTTCAGCAGGAAGTTCGATTTCACCCTTGTAGATCAGCGGGGAGATGACTTCTTCCCCTCGATGGGGGCATACGGTATCGGCCTGTGGCGTCTGCTCGCCGGATTGGTGGAAGCCCATCGTTTGAAAACCGGCTTTATCTGGCCGATGAACATCGCTCCCTACCAGGCCGCCATGGTCATAGTGGGCCGCGGGGCCACCATTTTGGAAATCGGCAGCAAACTTCATCAGCGTCTGGGTAAGCATATTCTCATGGACGACCGGAAGCTTCCCCTGACCGCGAAGTTCCGGGACCTGGACGAGACCGGCATCCCCATCCGGATCATCGTTTCGGGCCAGACCCTCGATGACGGCAAGGTGATGATCTGGCATCGGCGGCTCTGCCCGCCCACGCGGATCCAGCTGAATCACGTGGAAGGTAAGATCCGCGAGCTGGAGGATCTGGAACAGGAGCGCTTCGAGGCCGGCTCGCTTTTCCCGCCGGTACCGGAGGATGCCGAGGTATGAGGCCGAACATCGAACTGAGCAAGGAGCTGTTGGACCAGGTCATCTTCGGCATGGAAAATCAGGATCAGATTTTTTTTCTCGATCTGGATCATCTCAAGGTATTCAGCAGCTCCGAGTTGGAGGCCATGGAACCCGGAGGCGATCTGGTGGAAATCCCCGAGTGGCGTTCCGTTGACGGATACAACCTCATGGAGCGTTTCGTGGCGGAGTTGAAAAATCCACTGGTGAAACTCGAGCTGCAGCAGATTCTCTCAAGCGGGCGGGGGGTATTTCGCCAGTTACAAACATGCCTCAAGGAGGACCGGGAAGGGGAAAAGCTCTGGTTTTTCTACAAGGACCGGCACATGAAGCACCTCGTCCTGAATGGTTCAACGGCGTACGGGAAAGCAGGGGTCTGGAAGCCCTCAAGCCGGAAATCTTCGAGGGCGAAGACCTGGTGCTCAGCGATTTTACCATCAGGCAGGTTGAGGATGAAGCGGTACTGCAAACCGTGAAATACCTCGACCGGAGGGTATTCGCCGAGATATTCCCCGATCCGGAGGAAGCGGCATACTGGTACAGCTTCCGCCGTGATCACATCCCCGGTGTCGATGAATTGGATAACGGGTCATATGTGTTGGGGGTTTTCCAGCCCGACGGGGAAATCTGTGGATTTCTCTGGATCCTTCACGATGAAATCACCGAAAGCCGATCACTGGCTCACATCCTCCAGATATATGTCGAAGCCCGGTATCGAGGCCTCGGCATAGCTACGACCCTCATCGACAGATATCTTGATACTG
>CAWZYW010000648.1:0-1987 GCA_963966255.1 uncultured Salinispira sp.
GGGTTACCCACGACTGCGATGTCGCTTCGGCTCAGGGAGGTTTCCATGGCAACGAGCTCGATGAGCTTGTCGCGGAAACCGCGTCCGCGGCTCAGCAAGGATTCGCCGGATGCATCCTGGTTCATTACCACGATGGTCACGGGATTCTCATCGGTTGCCGCTTCGATGTCGTCCTTGAGTACCTTGAACATTTCTTCCGCGGCAACGCCGGCAGCCGCATAGTTATCAGTCGATGCGTTTGCGTAAATCGAACCTTCGGGGGCATTGGGAACGCCGGAGTCGAAACCGACTACGGGGATTTCCCGTCGGATCGCTTCCTGGAGCTGGTCCATTACCGAATTGGTGTCGAGGGCGGCCAGAGCGACGGCGGAGGGATTCTTCGCCATGGCGTTCTGGAGCATGATCACCTGATCCTGGATGTCCGCTTCCGATGCGGGGCCTTCGAAGGTGATTTCGACACCGAGATCAGCAGCGGCGGCTTCAGAACCGGCCTTTACCGTCTGCCAGAACTGGTGCTGCAGTCCTTTCGAAACAACGGGGATATACATAGTATCCTCGCCACTACCATTTGCAAACACCGGCACTGCCAGGAATGCAACCAACATAACGCTCAGGATGATTAAAGCGTGGGCTCGTCTTCTCATCTGAAGCCTCCCTTTGATATTCCTAATGGAAACAACGTTTCCACGAATCACTTGTTCACCGCGTCTTTCAACGCTTTATCGCTCGCCCGTTCCAGAGCACGGGTTTTGCTCTTTTCTTCCTTCTCTTCCCGGACAAGCCGGGAATATTCTTCTTTCATCTCGCGGTTGAGTTCAGCGAGCCGTTTTTTCAGTTCTTCCGCGTCCTTTCCGCCGCTCTGCTCATCCCGGCTTATTTCAGCCTTGAGACCGACGATCTTCCGCTGCATCGACTGCTTGTATTCCGCGGATTTAGTGAGGATCTTCACCTCGCTTGACTTCTTGTTGCGGTACATATCCAGGAGCACTGCCCCGACGACGACCACCCCGGTAAAGAATGTCTGGTAGTGGGACTGGAGATTCATTGCCGGCAGCCCGACGCTGAGGGTCGACATGATAAATACGCCGATGAGGGTACCGAACACGGTTCCCACCCCCCCGGCGAGGGAGGTACCGCCGATAACGGCGCCGGCGATGGCGTAGAGTTCGAAGCCCTGGCCCTGGGCGGGGATTACCGTGGTGTATACCGCCGCATAGGCGATTCCGCCGATACCGGCGTATGTTCCGGCGATCACATAAGCCATCATTTCCCAGTTCTTGACATTGACGCCGGAGAGCCGGGCCGCTTCCTTGTTACTGCCGATGGCATAGATATAGCGCCCCATTTTCGTCCTGGAGAGGATGATATGGGACAGCACAGCAATGCCGATGAGTAATATGGCCCCCGTGGGGATGGACAGGCCGTCCTCGCCGATCACCTTGAAAATATTCTTGAACCAGCCGTCGGCGGCGGATCTGGTGGGAAAGGTGGCGCTCTGGACCCTTGAAACGATGGATCCGATACCCATGGAAATCATCATGGTACCAAGGGTGACGATAAACGGCGGCATTTTAAGCCGGGAGATCATCAGGCCGTTGAAGAATCCGAAGGCCACGCCGACCAGCACGATGATGATCAGGCTCGCCTCGATGGACCAACCCCAGGATTTGTAGGCGGTTCCGCCGATGATGGCGCCGCACATCATGACCGTTCCAACCGACAGGTCGATCCCTCCGGTGATGATGACGAAGGTCACCCCGATGGAGATAAAGCCGATGTAATACGCCGCATCGATGATATTGACCAGCGACGGGTAGGAGAAAAAATTCCGGCCGAATATGCCGAAGAATATGTAAAGTATGATCAGCGCGGCGGGGGCCAGCGCCGATTTCATCGCCCGCTGGCGAAAGTCCTGCAGCTTGCTGCTGTCTACGTTCATTGTTACTTACTCCTTCGTAACCGCGGATTCGCGCATGGTGGCCAGTTC
>CAWZYW010000649.1:0-1985 GCA_963966255.1 uncultured Salinispira sp.
CCGGGGACCGTGGCGGGATTTTTTGATGACGAGGTCCTGCCAGGAGCGGAAGCCGGAGCGAATTCCGGCTCGGAGTTCCCGGGTCTGCCTGCGGGTACCCGGCTGCTCGGCAGGGGAACCCCGGGGATACGGGGGCGTGAGGGGTTTTTGCTTCCCGGTGACGGACCCATGGCCTTGTATATTCCCGGCCCCGAGCCGGAAATCGTCGAGGAAGATAATAATCGCAGCGTGGAAAACGCGATTCTTATTATCGGTAACCAGGGCTTTGAAGTGGTCAGGTATGCCCAGGCTTCGGCGGAGTACTATACCGCCGCGGTATCACGATTCGCCGGCCTCGCGGGTTCGGGGGTTCGCAGCTACCTGATGGTGGCACCCTCCCACCTTCAGCAAATCGATCCGGCGCTGTACAACGGGCCCCTTGGCGCCGATCAGAAGTCGGCCATCAGTCACATGTACGGGACCCTGAAAAACGGAGTCATTCCGGTAGACATCTTCCCGGTGCTTTCCAACCGGGAAGCCGAAGGTATTTATTTCCGCACCGACCACCACTGGACCGCCCGGGGCGCATACCTGGCCTATCGGGAGTTCGCCGCGGCCTCCCGATTCCTTCCGGTACCCTTAAGCCGCTACCAGCGCCGGGAGGTGGACGGATTTCTCGGATCCATGTACCTGCTCACCGGCAGCGAGATTCTCGCCAGGGAACCGGACACCGTAGAGCTCTTCGAGCCCTTCGTCGAGCATCGCTATGAAGTGCTGAGCTACGGGAACATGGTGGAAAAACCAATCCTCGACGACTTCTACGCCGATCGGCAGAACAAGTATGAAATCTTTATCAGCAGCGACCGGCCTCTTGCGGTTATAGAAAATGAGGTCGATAGTACCCGGCGCATCGCGGTGGTGAAAGACAGCTACGGCAATGCGTTTATCCCCTTTCTCATGCCCCATTACGAAGAAGTGCATATTATCGACCCGAGGTATTTTGATCGCAATCTCGTTGAGTATGTTGAAGAAAACGGGATCGGCGAAGTGCTGTTCGTGAATTATTTCGCGGTAGTGAGCATCGCCCGGGGCTACGCGCGTAACCTCAACCGAATTATCGATCTTCCCCGCAGCGCGCCTGCCGAATCATTCGACGCTCAGCCCGCCGGAGGGTGAGAAGAAAATTCAGATGGACAGATCGTCCCAGAAGTACTGAAACTCGATGGCCCGTCCGTCGGGATCCCGGGCGAAAAAGTGATAAATTCGATAATCGGGATTGTCCCGGGGTTCAGTCTCGGCTATGTCTTCAAGGGTTCTGTGGATCGCATCCACCGATTCCCGATCGGGATATACAAAGGTGATCATACCTTCCCGGTCGGTGGCTGAGCGTGAGCAAAGGCCGAACAGGAGATTGCCGAAGCGCAGAATATGACATCCGCCCTGATCGAGCCAAAGTGCACAACCTACCCGTTCGCGATAAAAACGCGAGACATCATCCAGGGCTTCGGTTCGGAAAAAAATAATACCGCCGTTCATGGATAATAGTATATTGCACCGGGAGGAATAGGTGAATCGAAAACGGAAACCGGCTCAATCGCCCGCAATCGCGCAGAAGGCTTTTCTGGTACTCTTTTTCATATGCCTCTGGCTGCTGCCGAACGGGATACAAGCTCAGAGCCGCCAATCTTATTTCGATGACGATTCCCGGGTACTGCTTCCCGATGAATACGATCCTCAGCGCAGCTACCCCTTGATTATCACCCTGCCATGGACCGGGGGCAGCTCGGAGGAATTTCTTGCATACTACCGCCGGGTCTTCGCCGACGTTCAGGCGATTTTTCTACTGCCGCCGGGGAGACCCCAGCGCAGTCATTATCTGCCTGATTTTCTGTCATTCGTCGGATGGTATGACGAACGGATCCTCGCCGATCTGGCCCGGGTGGGACGTAATTATTCCGTGAATCCCGAAGCCGTCTACCTGATGGGCTACAGTCTGGGCGGAGATC
>CAWZYW010000650.1:0-1975 GCA_963966255.1 uncultured Salinispira sp.
GATTGGGGTATAGTAAAATGGCAGCATAGGGTTTTTTCAGGAGGCCCTAATTACCGCCTGAGAGGTCATCATCGGCAGGCACAGAGTTACTATCGCCGGGCATACTCCATGCTTCGCCAGGGCGAGCGGACCGAATTGCTGGCCCGGTGCAGCGAACGGCTCGCCTTGAGCTATCTCCAGAGTAAAAACGGCGAAGAAGCGGAGCGACACGGCCGACAGTTTCACAACTACGCCATGGAAGTGAACGACTGGAAACTGCTGGCCCATGCCGAACTGATGCGCTTCCGGCTCCAGCAGTTCCGCAGCGAATACTTCCGGGGATACATTACTTTCTTCAACCAGCGGCTGCAGATTCTCGATCCCATGCTCAAACGACTCAATATGCAAAACGCCCTGGCTTATGTACTCAGCAACGAAACGATGATCACCTCCATGTTGAAGGCGAATGAGGGGATAGACGATACCATCGGATACCTGAAGCGGGCCGCGGAGATTGCCAACGGCATAGGGAATACCCATCGCCTGGCCCTCGCTCATCACGGACTGGGAATTTGCTACCAGGCTATCAGGCGCCGCAAGGAGGCGGAGGAGCGCTATCGTCTGGCCATCGAATACGCAGGCCGGCTCACGAACAGTGATCTCGTCGACCGATTGAGCAACGGGGTCGGTTATTTCTTCTTCAGCTCCGGCGATTACGATACCGCCGCCCAGTACTACAATCTGGCTCTCCGGGGACTGTCGAAAAGCCGGGATTTCGAGGAAATCTGCAGCTCGTTCTTTAATTTCGGGAGCATAAACTTTTTCCTGTTCCGCCATCGGGAGGCCATCAGATACTACGAGGTGATGCTGAAGGTCATGGAACCCCTGGGTATCACAAACCTCCAGTATCACAGCCGGGAAATTATTTACAGTCTCATCGGCATATGTGCGATCAAAACCGGCGATATCAACAAGGCATATCGCTATTATCAGCTGGCCCAGCAAGAGGTTCGGAAAGAGGACGTATATTCTACCTATGAATATTTCACATACCTGAAATCCCTCGTCTCGGTGAATGAAGATCGGCTTGAAGATGCTATCGCTCTTATGCATAAAGTGATCGAAATCGAAGAGAATAAACAGGTCGATGAACGATACCTGGTGATTCGCGCTTACTTCGAACTTCTTGAAATGGAGGGTTCCCGGGGAGGAGATAAGCAAAGCGTATACCTTATGGACCAGATCGCCGAGCTCATCGATCCCGGCAGTTTCCCCTTCCTTCGTACCCTTCTGACCGCGCTTAAAAAGGGCGATAGAATTCCCGAAGCCCTTCCGATCCATCCGCTGAAATTCAACCCGGAACTGATCATCGAACTCGCCGAGCAGGAATCCGCCATGCGCTCGCTGATGTACAAGATGGATGAAATGCGCGTGATCACCGAGCTGCAGAGCATGCTTCAACGCCATAGCACCAGCGGCGATCTGGACAACGAGGAACTGCGATTTCTCCTGGGGATGAATGCCCTCTCCCGACATAATCTTGGGGAACATCAGGCGGCGGATCATCATTTCGATCGGGGGATGGCAATACTCCGGGAAGATCCCCGCCTGGGACAAAAGTATCTGGCAACCTTCGAATATCTGAGATCCTGCTATTTCCGGAATGCCGAGCGCTACGGCGAAGCCGAACAGGCCCTGGGAAAGGCCCGGGAATTTGCCATGGAACATAATCAGCTGGATCTTCTCGGGCGGGTGATTGACTCCAGGGATGAAGAAGTTCCGGTGGGTGCCCTTCACGTGGATGATAATCCCCTGCTTATCATCTTCAAGCTCCAGCAAATGTATCCTTCAGTGGTGGATTTCCCTAAATCCCTTCAGGTATGGGATCTGGAGACCGATTCCGAAAGCTATGTAACTTCCCGGGAGCGATTGGATCTGCTCATCCGGTACTCCGGATTGCTCGGGGATACCGCCCAGCTCCTGGTGAGTCGCTACT
>CAWZYW010000651.1:0-1973 GCA_963966255.1 uncultured Salinispira sp.
GCCTACATCGCAGGCTACCATGGGATGATCGCCGCCATGGCCCTCGCTCAGCTGTTGCTGGGCTTCGGGGCCGCCGGGTTGACCCGGAATCAGTTCGGATAACCATCTGCAAAAGGATCAAGCTCAGGAAATCGTGAACGCCGAGATCTCCGCTTCCGCTGCCCCGGAGAAATGAATTTCCTCGATCCGGGGATCATGGGGATATACCCGGGTGCATATCGCGGAACGCCGGTCGGCAATGATTTCCACCAGGGATGCGTCGAGCAGCAGATGAATCGAATGTTCTCCGGGGGCTTCGGGCAATTGCGCCGGGATATCGCTCCGTTCGATTCCTTCCCGGTTGGAACTCCCGTCGCGATGGAGCACCATGCTCCGCAGCCGATAATCCAAGCTGATCCGAAGCACATGCCCCCCGGCATAGCGGATACCGATGCTGATGTCACCCGCTCTGCTATCCCGGGAGAGCCGGGCCTGCAGCTCAAGGCTGACGCAGTTCTCCGGCGGCCGGAAGCAAAGTCCGCCGTTTTCACCGCCTTTCCCTTCAATGGCATGCTGCCTGGCTTCGGTCAGGATCGGATGGAAGTCCTGAATGAGCCCTGCCCCGGAATCGAGACCGAGGACCCGGGGAAAGGCCATGGCGCCGTTGTACCCACGGATTTCGTCGCTGCCCTCCCGGCTTTTCTCGGTGGCCCAGCCGATGAGCACCGGAGCGCGGCCATGCCGAAGCAGAAGCTGCGGAGCGTAATCCCCCTGCCCCCCGGCAAAATCCACCACTCCGGATTTGGCCGGGATAAATTCAAAATCAGCGGTCAATTCGCCGCTGACATATCGAACCGCCGCATCGGGGGAGTAAAACAGCACGTGCCGATCACCGATCCGGCAGAGGTTGGGGCACTCGAGGATCACCCCGGATTCATCGAGCTGATAGAGGATTCGCCGGAATTCCCAGTTCTCCGGATCTTTCTGCTCGTACAGCATCACCGATCCGCGGCCATCCACTAACGCTCCGATGAGCATCAGCCAGCTATCCCCTTCGCGGAACACGAATGGGTCCCGCCAGTCGCGAATCTCACCGATCTCAGCCGGGTGGTCTCCGTTGCGGAGGATGGTTTGCCGGGAATCAGCCGGCCAATGGAGCATATCGGGACTGCCCACGGCGAGCTTCTGCACCGCATGGAGGTATACCGCCTGGTCCTCGTACCCGATGCTGGTGTAGTAGAGCCTCGGGGGTGCACCGGGCACCAGCATGGCCGAACCGGAGAAGCAATGCTGTTCGCCGCCGACCTCATCCGGGATCAGGGCCGGAGGAAGCTCTTCCCAGCGAAGCAGATCCCGGCTACGGGCATGCCCCCAGTGGATGTGCCCCCACTGATCGCCTTTCGGGTTGTATTGATAGAACATGTGATACCAGCCGTCGAGGAAACACAGTCCGTTGGGATCATTGATCCAGTTCTTCTCGGGGGCAAAATGAACGCGGGGTCGCAGGGTGTGCATGGAATCAGTATAGTCCAGTGCGCCGGCGGATGCGCTTCTGTTCGATTAATCTAGTTTAGCTGGCGGTCTGGGAATCACTCTTCCCTGATTCCCAGGGCTGCTATTCGTATATCCCGATAATCTCCCCGCCTTCTGATCCGGCCATTCCCCGAAACATTCCTTCGGTATTAAAGGGCATCGCCCAATTCCCCCGGGAATCCAGGGCGATGAGACCGCCGGATCCTCCGAGAAGCCGGACATCCTCCAGCACTTTCCGGGCAGCCAGATCGAGGGCAGGTGAATCCTGACCATCGCCCGGATCTGGAGAAACCTCGTCGCGCTCCGGGGCGCCGAAACTGAGTTCCCAGGCGGCCGCCAGGCGAAAAGCCGCCACCGACCTGATAAACGCCTCCCCCTGGCCGGTGGCGGAAACAGCCAGGCTGCGGTTATCCGCATAGGTGCCCGCCCCGATGAGGGGGCTGTCCCCTACCCGGCCGAAG
>CAWZYW010000652.1:0-1971 GCA_963966255.1 uncultured Salinispira sp.
TGTCAGCTATATATCTCATCGACCGTGACCATGGGACCGTGGCAAACTCACGCCTCGCAGCCTGGCTTGAAGTCAGCCGGCCGGCGGTTAGCCAGGCGGTGAGCCGATTGAAAAAGCTCGATCTGATCACCCAGGAGCGCTACTCGGAAATCGTTCTCACCGAAATCGGCAGGGAATTCGCCAGGAAGATGCTCCGGCGCCATTATCTGCTGGAGCATTTCCTGATGAACAATCTCAATATGTCATGGCATGAGATCGATGTGGAAGCGAAACGGCTTCAGAATGCGATTTCCGACAATTTCGAGGATAAGATGTTCAGGCAGCTGGGGAAACCCCAGACCTGCCCCCACGGCAACCCAATTCCCGGTGTGGACGGCGAAGCCGATATCCTGGCTGCCCCTTCATTGGACCATGCGGAAATCGGCGCGTCGGTTCGGTTTATCCGCATCACCGAAGAGGGAGAGGAAGCCAGCGGGCTTCTGGACTTCGTCTACGACAAAAACGTAAATCTGGGAAACCGGTTCGAACTACTGTCCCGCAGCGATGACGGCACCATTGTGAAGGTGTTTGCCGAAGGCGGTGAGCTCCTCCACGAGGAACTGAACATACCGGCGGAATTCACCCGATTCCTCACCTGGGTTCCGGCTTAAGGCTAGACTCGTACCAGGCCAGGGTCCGCCGGACCGCCTCTTTCGGCTCAGTGGGCTCAAAGCCGGTCATTTCGCAAAACGCCGATCCATCGATACGATAGGCCTCGTTCTTCTGATACATCATTTCGGGCAGCTCCCTGATCACCGGGTTGAACAGGCCGGCGAAGTGTATAGCCATCATCGGAAGTCTGCCTAATTTCGCCGCCGCTGCGGATTGGGCGATGAACTCCCTGGCCAGGTCCCGGGTGGTTCCCGTTTCGCGGTGGGCGACGATCCAGGACCTTCCATGGCATTTATCCGTCCTGGCCGCCAGAGCCAAGGCCCGTCCGAAATCCGAAACGAAGGTATAGCTGTGGGGCTGATCAATATCCCCCATCATCGCGATCTTTTTCCGCCCGTAGAGGGGTTCGAGGAAGTATCGGGTTCCGAACACCGACTGATCCGTCGCCCCCGGTCCGTAGTAATCCGAAGCACGTATCGATACCCAACGAAGTCCACGCTCCCTGCCTGAACGGATCAGCTGGTCGTTCAACTCCTTGCGAATCCTGCCCTTCCGGCTCGGAGGATTTTCGGGACTCGCCTCCTTGATTCGCTCCAGCCCCCGGGAATAACTGTACAGGTTTTCGCTGACCGCCAGCACGGCATCGAGCTCCAGGGCTGCCCGGACCATATTCTCCTGAATCGGAGGGAGCAGGTCCCGCCACTGGTGGTACAGAGGATTGATGCAGTGGTAGATAAAATCCGCCCCATCGGCGGCCCGCCGGATTTGCGCATAATCCAGGGCATCGGCGGCTCTCAGTTCAAGCGTCCCGTTGTGCCGCTTCGGAAGAACAAGCGTTTGCCCTGCGCTTAACTTTCCGCTGCGATTGACCAGACGAAGTGTCTCGCCCTGTTCCAGCAGGCTCGATGCCACCGACAGTCCCACCGGACCGGTTCCGAAAATAACATGTAAGCTCATGGGATCTCCTCATTGTTGGCATTGCCAACATTTCGGTAAATATAGCCCATTATGTTATCGGTGTCAACATTGTTGGCAGCAAATACATTTTTGGTTGAGTATTTTGCGAATTGTGCGTATTCTGAATCCGTGGCATATCATCACGGAAATCTGCGGCAGGCTTTGATCGATCTGGCTATGCATACCCTGGAAAAAGAGGGACTGGAAAGTCTGAGTCTTCGTGCCCTGGCCGAAGAACTGGGGGTGTCCAAGGCGGCGCCATACCGCCATTTCGCCACAAAACGCGATTTGATTATCGCCATGGCGGCCGAAGGATATGAGCTTTTCGCGAATCGAATGGAGGCTGAAGAACCTCTCCTGGAG
>CAWZYW010000653.1:0-1971 GCA_963966255.1 uncultured Salinispira sp.
CTCCATGGCTTCCCGTTCGAGATCGATGACGACGGTTCGGGGTTTCACCAGATGGACGGCCCGCAATCCGGTACTTCGCTGGAAGATATTATAGGACAGAATGTTCGACGGGCCGAGGATCACCTCTTCAACCAACTGCCCGATTCTTGCCTCCCGGCCCCGTTCCCGGGGGAGAACCCGGTATTCACCCACCAGGCGGTTGTCCACCGAATCGGGGAAGTACAGCAGATAGCGCTCCTGGTTCAGATTCGTAATCAGATAGGCAAAAGCCGAAATGACAAAGGCCGCCAGCAACAGCAGAAGCCAGGCGTTGTCCCGTACGACATGTTTTTTTAATTTATCGAGATACACTTTCAAAATCCTGGATAAAATCGGTGAGGCCATTATAGATGCCCTGACTGATCTTCTGCAAGTAGAGGGGATTATTCAAAAGCTCCACCTCATCGGCATTGGTCACGAATCCCACTTCCACCAGCACCGAAGGCATATACGCTTTACGGACCACATACCAGTCCATTTCTTTCAAGCCGCGCGATTGGGTAAATCCGCCGAGTTCCCCCATCATTACGCGATCGATGCTCTGGCCCAGCAGGATGCTCTCGACGGTATACTCCTCTTCCAGAATGCTGTTGAGGATCGGAAGGACCGTCCGGCTCTCGTCATCGACATCATCCTCGTCGAGAACCTGTCGGCGGTACTCCGGAGGGAGGTACCACACTTCGATGCCTCTGGCCCGTCTGTCCAGTGCCGCATTCGCGTGGATGCTGACGAACACGATTTTCTCATCGGGACCGCTGGTGAGAGAATTGGCCAACTCGGTGCGTTCTTCCAGGGTGAGATAGACATCTGAATCCCGGGACAGAATAATTTCCTTTTCTGGATACTCGGCTCTCAGGCGTTCCGCCAGATCGAGGGCGATCTGCAGGACGATATCTTTTTCGAAAATCTGGCTTCCGTCCCCCAGCCTCCCTATGGTGCCGGGATCCCTGCCTCCGTGACCGGGATCGATAAAGATTTTGGAAACCTGACGGAAATCCGAGTCCGCGGTATCGGGGAAAATCGCTTCAAGGCGCTGGCGGGTGCTGTCGGGCAGCATCAGGCCCGCCGCAGCGAAATACAAAGGTTCCACCGGAATCGCCTGCTCCAGATTATGACTGATCAATGGAAAATCGAGCATAAACGAAACCATCTCGGTTCCCCGATACAGGATGCCCCGGGCCGTAAGCTCATCCCAGTGCAGATCCAGGTTCCGCTCCTCGATAAAATCCGCGAGCAGCGATTCCGCGGCCAGGAATGGAAGAAGGGAAATGAGGAGGAGAAAACTGGCAATGACGATTCTATGCGTTCTATTCAACAATATAGTCCCGGGGACCGACGGGAAGCCCCTCCATTTCTTTTTCGGAAAATTTCTCCCTCAGCTCAAGGTAATAGAGCGAAGCCTGAACCCCTCCCCTGAGGAGAATGGTCAGGAAGCGGACATCCTCCCATGGGATGCCCGACCAATCGCTGTCCTGCCAGGATAGCGCCGGCCAGCTGGCGACGAGAATATCCAGGGAATCGCTGATCCTGCGAAAGTTCCAGTCGCGCTCCTGCGATTCGAGAATCTCAGCGGGAATCGCTATCGGGCGCTCAGATTCGCCAGCTTCCATGGACCGGTCGATCAAAGCGATGTTCCGGGCGCACAGCCCCAGCAGGCCGGGGTATGCATGGGGGTAGCCGGCTTCAAGGGCCCTGGCCAGCTCTTCCGGACTGACGGCCTCAAGGCGCACCAGCGAACGTGCCACAGCGCTCTCAGCCTCCATGGCTGAGGCCGCAGCGATGAAATTTCCGCATTTCTCCACATTATTCCGGGGAAACACCACCTGATCGCCCGGTGCCGCCGAGGGAAAGAAGTATGAAGTTTCAAGCTCAGGCGGCGGGATCAATTCCGCCACCGTACCGGGGATTGAGATGATACCGCGCTCGTGCACC
>CAWZYW010000654.1:0-1967 GCA_963966255.1 uncultured Salinispira sp.
TGCCTGAGCCCCCTGAACCGTTCCGGGTTTCGCGCCAGTGGGCAACGGGCTTTCGGGAAGGGCCGCCACCTGATCCCGGAGCTGGCGGATGTTCCGTATGATCTCCTGGGGCTCGAAGTAGTCGGCAATGCGGGCCAGGCGGCTGACCATCAGCTCAAGCTCCAGTCGACCGTTGAGCGTGTAGCGAAGATCACGGTAGAGCTGCAGAAGCAGTTCGACGATTTTTTCAAGCTGAGGAATACTGAGGGCCTGTACCACGGTTTCGGAAAAACCCCGCCGGGGATGGCCCAGCAATCCGTCCCGGGTAATGCCCTGACGGATGAACAGCAGGGCCCTGAAGTAATCGCTGAGATCAATCACCAGCTGCTCCACCGAAGCTCCTGATGAAAGCAGACTGTCCAGGTACTCGGTAGCTCCCTGCTGATCGCCGGCAACCAGATGCTCGGAGAGCTGGTTTATCTCGTCGATTCCAAGAAGTCCCAGTTTTTCCTTTATTTTCTCAAGAGTAATATGCCCCTCGGAGAACGCCGCCACCTGGTCGAAGAGGGTGTAGGCATCCCGCATGGAGCCGGTGGACTCCCGGGCGATCCAGAACAGGGCTTCTTCTTCGGTCTTGACCCCGATTTCATCCGCTGCCTGCTTTAACAGGTGAATGATGTCTTCCAGGGGAATCAGACGGAAATTGAATTGCTGACAGCGGGAACGGATGGTGGCCGGCACTTTGTGAATTTCCGTAGTCGCGAAAATGAAGATGATGTACGGAGGAGGCTCTTCAATGGTTTTCAACAAGGCGTTGAACGCCGAGTTGGAAAGCATGTGAACCTCATCGATGATATAGATTTTGTACCGGCTGTTTTGGGGCGGAAAAAGAACTTCGTCCTTGATGGCGCGAACGTCATTTACCGAAGTGTTGGAGGCACCGTCGATTTCGATGACGTCCATGGCCGTTCCGCGGCTGATTTCCTCGGCGCCGGGATAATCGAAGCAACCCTCGGTACCGAGAAGCGATTCATCGGGGCAGTTGAGGGCCCTGGCGAGAATCCGTGCCGTGGACGTCTTTCCGACCCCCCGGGGACCGGAGAACAGATATGCGTGAGCGATGCGCCGGGTTTTTATGGCGTTCATCAGCGTGGCGACGACGAATTCCTGCCCCACCAAAGTTGAAAAATTCTTCGGCCGCTTTCTGCTCGCGGTTACTTCGTATGCCATAGCGGTATTGTACGGATTATTTAAAAAGAAAAAACCCCTTTAGCTCCGGTCAAGCGAACTGCGGCACACATACCGATTACTTACCGCTGCTCCCTTCCGGGCCTGACGGGGTTGGGCAATGGCACATTGCACAGTGCCTGACTTTCAACACTAAAGGGGCCAAACGGAGAGAGAGGGATTCGAACCCTCGGTACCCGGATAGGGCACACACGCGTTCCAGGCGTGCACCTTCAACCACTCGGTCACCTCTCCAGACTGCATCTCCGGATACATCCGGAGTTTTTATGTTCACCATATGCCGCGTCGCCGCGACCCATGATTACGATTCCGAGTGGATTCGAACCACCGACCTTCAGATCCGCAATCTGATGCTCTATCCAGCTGAGCTACGGAATCAAATACGGAGAGGGTGGGATTCGAACCCACGGTACCCGGTTAGGGCACAACTCCTTAGCAGGGAGCCCGATTCGGCCACTCTCGCACCTCTCCAGTGTGCCGTCGTCTGTCGCGGAGAGAGTGGGATTCGAACCCACGGAACCTTGCGGTTCAACGGTTTTCAAGACCGCCTCTTTCGACCACTCAGACACCTCTCCGATTCTGAACGGGCCATCAATATATATTTCGGCATTCTGTCTGTCAACGCGAGCCGGGTGTAGGTCCAAATCGCGAGATGAACCCCTCCACAACCGCCCGATCGACCGGTTCGATCCGGTCGCCGGAGTTGGAGAGTAGGTTGGAATCGTAGCGCAACCCCGAGT
>CAWZYW010000655.1:0-1960 GCA_963966255.1 uncultured Salinispira sp.
TGGTTTAAATAAAACAAGGGCTGTCTGAGTTAGTTCTCAGACAGCCCCTTTTTTTAGTTCTAGGTGTTTTCAGCCGATCCGGCGGGCGCTACACGTTTACCGCCATGATGCTGATGGAAGAAAAATCCGCTACTTCGATGGAAAGGATTTCGTATTCGTAATCCCTCTGGTTGATGGTGAACGCGAGCTTTTCGCCCACCTTTTTTCCCAGGAGCTTAGAGGCGAAGGGTGAGAGGTGGCTGAGAACTCCCTTGTCGGGATTCGATTCCCAGGGGCCCATGATGGTGAATATTTCCGATTCACCGCTGCCGAGATTCTTAAGAGTGGCTACCGTACCGAAAGAAATTCGATCGGCTTTCACGTCTTCCGGCTTGATCACCTGGACGCTCTGCAGTTCTTCTTCCCATTTCCTCGCGGTGGTGTTGAGTATCTCCTGCCGCTCTTTTGCTGCCTTGTACTCGGCGTTTTCCTTGAGGTCTCCGTACTCGCGGGCCGCTGCGATTTCCTTGGAATTCTTGGGCACTTCCACGTCGTGCAGATTCTTCAGGGCTTTCTGCCGGGATTCGTAACTTTCCATCATGGCGAAGAAACCGCTGCGGGTAACCGTTTCAAGCTGACCGGTCTTATCTCCGTAGAATTCGAAGCCGGGGAAGCGGGATGAAATCGACTTCCTGATGGAGGCCATGATTCCCGGATCCAGATCTTTGACGTCTTCGAGCAGGGAGTAAATGCGATGTATGCCATCCTCATCACTGCCTTCGATATAGCGGAAGATTTCTTCATCCTTGATCAGGAAGCTTTGAACCTGTTTGTTCAGCTTCCGATTCACGCTGACGTCCCTCTTGTTGTCGATATCACGGGCGGTGAGATCCAGAAGATGAATCATGGAGATCAGCAGTTTTTCACGGGTCAGGCCGCTGTCGGCGAGCCATTCGTCTTCCCAGCAGGTTCGTACGAACCAGATAAACGACTCCCGGTTGTCCCGGTAACTGTCGTACAGCTCCTGGAACTTTCCGGTGACCAGTTCCTGATGTCCCGAGTTGATCAGGTCCCGCACGACTTCCTTCTGCATGTGGAAGGGCAGGATGCTGATAAACACCTCATGCCAGTTCTTGATCTGTTTGCGGACAGAGTTCAGAAAGGCCTTGCGCAGTTCGCTGTTCTCAATTTTCCGGAAGGTATCCTCATAGGATTCCAGGTTGTTGAAGTAATCCCGGAACCCGAGATTGACACCCGGGTTCAGGAAGGAGAAACTTTCGATCACGTGCCGCACGATAAGCAGGGAAGAAATGGTGAACTCGTTGTATCCGCCGGTATTGCGCACGTAGGACACAAAATAATCGAACATGTCGCGGAACAGGTCGCTTTCCACCGAGGTGGTATCATCTTCCTCTTCCACGTACTCAAGGAATTCCTGGAGGATTTTCACCCGATCGAAGAAATTTTTCTCCGCCTTGAAACGGTTATACGTCTTCTCTTCCAGGCTGATGGGCTGATCGCGCACCACATAGGTGTCGGGGCTGTCGGGAAGATTGCCGAAGGACTCGTCAGTCTTTAACAGATCCCGGGCCTTGCTGCTCCAGCTGGTCCACTCGCTTGCGCTTAATATACCCGGAACCAGCTCGGCCTTGATTTTCTTCATGTCGGCGGCATTGTCGAAGCTTTTGATGATGATCTTCAGGGCCCAAAGGGGATCCTTTTTCACTTTCTTATTCAGGGCTTCTTTTTTCTTGGTAATCCGGTAGACCCAGATATGATCCTTGCCAAGAATTTTCAGGCTGCTTACCGCCATTTTCAGAGACATGACGTGATTCTGCTTCTTCATGAAGTTGATGATAATGTCATCGCCCTTGATCGCTTTGATGCGGCCTACGCCCCAGCTGCGGTGGTAGACGAAGTTGCCGGAATCGAAAGCGATATGCCTGTCTCTTATACACATCTCCGAGCCCACGAGACCGAG
>CAWZYW010000656.1:0-1942 GCA_963966255.1 uncultured Salinispira sp.
CGGCGGGAATGGCGTGGATACCCCCAGCCACTTCTTCAAGGCTCTGCCGCGCATCCGGGACCCTGACGACATCCAGGGGATCGCGGTTTTGATTCCCCACGATGACGAGCTGGAGAACTTTACCCCATTCCTGGCAAGCATCGATTTCCTGGAGGAGATCAGCGGCCTGGATGTGTTTCCGGGCTTGCCCGACAGGGTGGAGGAGCGCGCAGAAGCGGGATTTGAATTTACCGATTGGGGGCTGCCCCCACCTTGACAGATTTTTTTTCCGCAATACACTGTTTGCGGAGACGAGTTTAATAGCATTAACACGTACTTTCGAAGCCTCCAAATCCCCAGCATGGAGGAAATCATGAAGCGCATCGGAATTATCGTATTTTCACCCACCGGTACCACCGAACAAAATTGCATGGCCATTGCAGAGGCTATCCCTGATTCCAGGGCGGAAATATTGAACATCACCTATCCGGGGGGACGGCAGGTCTTCCTCGCAGAGCCGGCCTCTTTGGTCGATCCCTACGATCGGATCATCGTCGGAGCTCCGGTGTACGCCGGAAAAATCCCCGCATTCGCACGGGAAATTCTTGAGCAGATTCCCGGAAAAGGCAGACCAGCCACCGTCGTGGCGGTATACGGCAACCGTGATTACGGCATCGCGGTAAAAACTCTGGCCGATATCCTCAGCGCATCAGGATTTGTGGTCGATTCCGCCGGGGCGTTCATCGGCGAACACAGTTACAGCGAAGCCATTCCGGTGGCGGTCGGCCGTCCCGACGAGTTGGATCTGCAGAAGGCCAGGGAGTTCGGATCGAGGCTGGGTTCCGTTCATCAGGCGCTGAGTCCGGACCAGATTCCGGTACAGCAGGATATGTTTACCAGGATGAAGGGCGAAATGGGCATCTCCCCTCGGCACCATCCCGAACAATGCGAAGAATGCGGCACCTGTGCGGAGAACTGTCCGACGGGAATTATCAACGCTTCCGGGGAATTTATCTCCAGGCAGGCGATCAAAACCTGCCTCGGATGCCTGAGCTGCGTGGACTCCTGCCCGCATAATGCCCGGCGATTCGAACCGAACTTCATCGAGCGCACCATGGGCGGCATGACCCTTAAGCCGCTGGTCAATCAACGGAAGGAACCCATATACCTGCTCGGGGGTTGATACCCGCTGAATTCCACCGCTGCTCCTGGCAAATTGCCCCGGTATTTATTACAGTTTGATGCAGCTATGCTTGAAAAATTATCAAGTTTTTTTCTCGAACGCTATATCGACCGATCTGCGCTGACCCACCGACGGGCCAGCGCCCTTTTTTATCTCCACCTGTTTTTTATGCCAATGGTGGTCATATTCCTGGTTGCCGCCTGGACCTTCGAGGGATACACGCCCAAGCTGCCGATCATGGCTGGTATAATCCTGATGCTGGGTTTCAATCTCTGGCTTATACAGAGGGAACGATACTCGGCAGCGGTGCTGCTCACCCTTCTGTATTCCCTGGCAGGTCTCAGCGTCACGGTGTACCTGGCCTCGGATCCTCGTCATTTCCTCCTGTACAACTTGGCGCTCTTTCACGTCCTGACCCTGCTGCTTGCGGGGCTCATCAGTCATCACATGCGGGACAGTATCATCATAGCGGTCCTTTCCATCGGGATCCTGACTCACTACTGCTTCGCCGTCGTGGTTCCCGCGGAGCTGCTACCAATCTCGGATTACATCCACAATTACTTCGCAGTGCTCATCCTGGTGGTCATCGCCGGGGTTATCGGCACCTATCTGAATCATCAGATGAACAGCTTGTTCGGCGAACTCGAGGGGATCAATGAGCGTCTGGAGGAAACCGTCGAGGAGCGAAGCGCGGCACTGGTGGAGTCGGAAAAACAGGCGGCTCTCGGGGGCATGGTAGGCGGCATCAGCCACGCGACCAACCCGCCCATCGGCAACCGC
>CAWZYW010000657.1:0-1939 GCA_963966255.1 uncultured Salinispira sp.
ATCGTTGTGGTTATCAATCAAGTATACACCCGAGGCCTACATGGTATTTTTTTGCTCCCCACCCGCCGCCGGGTGTATGATATTCGTCAGGAGGCTCCATGGAAGAGAAAAGCCGGCTCGGCCTGCGCCACGCCATTCCGTTCCTGGTTGGCTACAGCCTGATTCCCATATATCTGTTTGCTCCCACGCCCTGGGCGGTACCCCTGTTTATTTTCGTGGCGATACCGCTTTTCGACCTGATCCTGGGAAAGAGCACCAGGAATTTCCTTTCCGATCACATCCCGGCGGCCTTCGACCTGCTGGTCTGGCTTTGGCCCCTGGTTCAGGTCCTGAACCTCAGTTTCGCCCTGTACCGGATCGCTGCCGGGGAAATTACCGGACCGGCGATTCTCAGCCACGCCCTGGCCCTTGGGATGATCAACGGCGCGGTGGGAATTACCTATGCTCACGAGCTGATTCACCGAAAATCCCGGGCAGAAGTGTTCCTGGGGGAAATCATCCTTGCCAGCGTCTGCTATCTCCACTGGCGTATCGAGCATGTCCGGGGGCACCACGCCCACGTTGCCACCCCGGAAGATCCCGCCAGCGCGCCCAGGGGGATGAGCGTATATGCCTTTGTTCCCCGTTCCATCGCCGGAGCCTGGGTAAGCGTATGGAAGCTCGAGAAGGCGCGACTGGAGCGAAAAAACAAAGGACCCCTGGCGGCGGACAGTTATCTCTGGCCCTCGCTTCTGGTGCCCGGAGCCCTTGCCGCTGCCATCGGATTCGGACTCGGGGCGGCGGCCATGGCAGCATTCCTGCTTCAAGCCCTGGTGGCGGTGGTATTACTGGAAATTGTCAATTACATAGAGCATTACGGCCTGGAGCGGACCCGCCTTCCCAGCGGGAACTACGAGCGTCCCCATCCGGGAATATCGTGGAACGCAGACAACCGGCTGACCAATGCATTCCTGATCAATCTCCAGCGCCATTCGGACCATCACGCCCGGCCCCGGGTGCCCTATCCGCTGCTGGAGTCCAGGGATGAGGCGCCCCAGCTGCCCTTCGGCTACGCCACCATGATTATCATGAGCCTGGTGCCGCCGTTGTACAAGCGGGTGGTTGAACCGAGAATCAGTCCCGCGGGAGACTCCGAACCAGCCTGAAGCCCATCTGGCTGTTGTGGCTCGCATAGCGGAAATCCCAGAACATCCGATGACTGACCCGGTTCACGCTCTCGTCATAGCGGGTGTTTCCTCCCCGGAACACAACCTTGGTGTAGCGCTCTTCCCGGGGACCGCGGGTATTCGGAGCCGAGTAGGCTGCAGGATCCGAGTCGTAGCTGTTCCACAGGTCGAATACGTATTCCGATGCGTTTCCGCTCATATCGTACAGGCCCAGGTCGTTGGCTGCCAGCTGGCCCACTGACTGGATTTCACCGTCCTCGCTGTTGCGTGATGTCCAGGCCGCCCGGTCGATATCCGGTTCGCGGTTTGACCCGGCGTGGACGTTTCCCGGCAGTTGGCCTTCATCGCTGTAACGGGCTGCGTACTCCCATTCGGCCTCGGTGGGCAGGCGGAAGCCCCCGCCGTACCATTCGACATCATCCGGGTAGGGATCGTCCCCATCCCGGCTTGCGGAGTCCGATGTGGCGTCGCGATATACGTTCTCCAGAGTCCAGGGTCGTCCGGCCCGGTAGTAGGAAGGCTTCAATCCGCTCATCTCCGACAGGGCGTTGATCCATACCACTGTTTCCCGCCAATGGATGTTGGTCACCGGAAGCTGCAGCATTTCATCGGGAACCGGGCGTGCCCACCACTGATCCGTTCGAAAGCGGTACCCGTTCTCCATGGCCCAGAAGAGCACTTCCTGCCAAAGGGCGACGGTCACCTCGGTGCTGCTCATTTCGAATGCGTCAATCACCGGCACGATATGTTCGGGGCTGGCATTTTAATCGCCG
>CAWZYW010000658.1:0-1936 GCA_963966255.1 uncultured Salinispira sp.
GTGGTACAGTGTAGCTCAGAATGCCGGCGAAGACGATGATCGTCAGCAGCGCGAAGAATGAAACAAAAAAAGCCCGTTTTCCGATGGTGATGGCAGCTTGCATGGGGTCTCCTGATTCATATTAGAAGTTTGCTCCAGGGTAAGGTGAAAGTATATCAGTTTTTCCGCGTTACCGGGACGAATCAGCGAGAAAGCTCATGACCTGCTCATGGAACCAGACCTTTCGCTCATCATCTCCTATGTCCGGACCGCCATACCAATAGACCGAGTCCGTCTCTTCATGAATGACCCGGGTTTCCAACTGGTACCCCAAAACCTCCTCGAGGATATAGATGCGAAAGTATTCGGCGAAATCTTCCATTGGGTTCGTCGTGGCATAGTGACTCACGAAGCTCGAATCAAGCGCATAATGTTCAAGAAGTTCATGAGGACTTACCAGCTGAATTTCCACGCTATCAGTTGATGATGTGTCGAAGCCGGTATTGAACCTGAATGCTTCGTCAATTATGGGCTGACCATCCGATGTCCAGACATTCTCGGCGAAGTATCGCTGACGTACGCGATATTCCGGGGGATACAGCGCTCGGTCATTGAGGAACCCCGAGAAATTCCCGACGAAATCCACCATATGTCCGATTTCATGAATCAGTAACTGATAGACCGCCCGGGCTGAAGCAGATCGAGCCAGGATCGAATCGCCGGGAACGCTGAAATCCTGTGTGACTGAATACCCCACTTCCCAGGAAAGCCCCGGTCCGAGGATATACTCAAGAGCCTCCTCGTCATTCATCATGAAATCAAGGGCTTCCACATTTATCCCGATGACTCCGAATATATTTCGATCCTCATCGACAAACCAGTTTGCCATGGCGCTTTCCCAATCCCGGGATCGGTGATAAAAAAAGACCCCGGCAAGATGTTCAGAAAGAAAACCAGCTAGTTCATCGGGCATCTGCCGCAGAATTTCGCTGATAAACTCACGCTGAGCATCGCCGACATATGCCGGATCAATTCGAAACTGCCCGACAGCCTGATTGAGGGTCCGGGGTTTTGGGATATGGCGCTGAGAAAAATGACTATCCAGATCATGTTCGATCAACTCCAGCCGATGATAGATATCGCCGGCGATAGCATCTTCCATTGCCCGGTCAATAGTCGTGGATGGGCCGCAGGATGAAACACTCGCGATAAGTAAAATCAGTAAAATAACCATAGTAGTTTTCACGGCTCTCTCCGGGGAGGGAATACTTCGCTTGAAATCAGAAGATGATATAAAAATGCCGGTCCGCGCAAAAATGGCGGACCGGCGCTTCGGATTCATATCCCTCTGTTATTTGAACAATCCGTCGATTTCCTTCTTGTACCGATCGTCGATGAAGTGGCGCTTGAGCTCCTGCTTGCCCGAAAGCTCTTCGCCGACGGTAAAGGAGGTGCAGAGAATCCCGAAACGGGAAATCTGCTCCCAGGTTCGGAAACCGTTTTTCGTGCTTACCGCCTCGGCGATTTCCTGCTTGATGAGATTGCGGATCTCCTCGCCTGAGCAGAAATCCTCCCAGGCGCCGGCGTCCAGGCCGTTTTCCGCCGCCCAGGCGCTGACTGCTTCCTTGTCGGGAACGATGAGGGCGCCGAGGAACTTCTGGTCCTGGCCCACCACCACCGCCTGCTCGATGTAGATGCTGGAGCGCAGCCGCGCTTCGATGGGCGAAGGTTCGATGTTCTCCCCGCCGAGCAGCACCACGGTGTCCTTGGCCCGGCCGCGGATGGCGATTTCTCCCTGATGGGTCATTTCGGCCAGGTCGCCGGTATTGAGCCAGTTCTCAGAATCGATGATGGCTTCGGTGAGGTCAGGCCGCTTGTAGTAGCCCATCATGCGCTGCATTCCCCGGACCCAGAGCACCCCCTTTTCACCCGGGGGCAGTACCTTGCCCGCTTCATC
>CAWZYW010000659.1:0-1935 GCA_963966255.1 uncultured Salinispira sp.
CGCACCTGGAGCAGGGAGAAGCGGGCTTTCTCGTCGGGCCTGCGGGGCATGACCACGGCGAATTCGATTTCCACATGGGGTCCCAGGGCCTTCTTGAGCATTTCGCTGAGTTCCCGCATGACCTCCGACAGGGGTATCACTTCATACTCCAACACCCCCCGGAAATTCAGCAGCCGGGGTCCAGGCATGCTCAGGTCATCGCGGATCGCGTTGCTGGCCTGATCGTAGACCACCGCCAGATGCTTCAAAGCCCCGGCTTGTTCGGCCTTGCGAAGATTCATACCCTTGAGGGTGCTGAACTCCCCCTGAATAATGTCCTCACAGTCCGCCGACAGATTCAGTCCGAAGAACTTCGACTGGGAGTATTTCAGGGAATCCTCCAGGCTGTGGTACGGAACCTTGGGCCAGTCGGGGCTGAACATAAAGCTCCTCGAGCCGCCCACCACCATATGCCCCAGACCCATGGCGATGGAACAGACCTTGTCGGACGGACTCATGGGCCCGATGGGATAATAATTCCAGCTCTGCCCCACTCCGGACATATGCGGATAATAAAAATCCCCGTAGCGCTCTCCGGCGAGCTCCTGGATCACCACCGCCATCTTCTCTTCTTCGCTGGAAAAACGCAGGTTTTCGATATACAGAACCGCTTCGTTGAGGAACGCCGATGCGTACACCAGCTTGATGGCCAGTGACAGCTGCTCCAGCCGCTCGGTGATTTTATCATCGGCGTTGGGAATCATGTACGTCTCGTACACCCCGCTGAATGGCTGGGCCTGGCTGTCCTCAAGCAGGCTGGAGGAACGGACCGCCAGGGGCCGGGTGTAGACCCGCAACAACTGCTCGAGCTGTTGTTCGATGCGGACGGGAAGACGGGAGGATGCGAAAATCATCCGGATCTCATCATCGCTTCGACCCGCGAGCCGAATCCTCACCAGCTCATTGGATTCTATGAATTCATCAAAGACGTCGGTGGCAATGATAAAGGTCCGGGGGACCAGGACCTCCATGCCATCCCATATTTCCTCCGGATTCATAGTGGAAATCAGGGCATTCATAAAAGCCAGCCCACGGCCCTTGCCGCCGATGCTGCCCTTGCCCAGTCGTACTACGATATCCTTTTCATCCAGCACATCCTCAGAAAAATCGACGATGTTGCCGTGATTCTGCATACGCCGGACTTTCAGGAAGCTCTCGATAAGAAAGCTCCTGGCGTCCTCCATATCCTGATAATCGATGTGCTTTTTCTGCTTTACCAGCCGGGCCACCTCGAACTCGCCGTGGGCCCGCAGCCAGGTGGAAAAATGGTCCCGGCGGGCGTGATACATCAGGGATTCCCCGGGGATATCCGGAATGAGGCGAACGAAATCCTTCACCGTCCGGGCCCTGGCAATTTCGTCTCCGTCATCATCGCTTCGGAAAATGAAATCTCCGAAGCCGAGATCGAGGCGGAGAAAGCCCCGCAGCTCTTCTTTCAGCCGGGGCGTTTTTTTATTGATGAAGGGAATTCCCAGGTCTTCTGCGATAGGGCGCCTTTCGGGGTTCATGGACTGGTAGAGAACCGGAAGCTGGGAGTCCATTTTCTGGATTTCTTTATAAAGCAGCCTCCCGGCGTCACGGTGTATCCGGCCGGCAACGGGAAACTCGCCGTCGGTTATGACCCCCAGCATGCTTTTCTCGAATGTCCGCAGTATGGTCAAAGCCTCCTCAAAGCTGCGGGCCAGAAGGATTTTCGGTCTGGTTCTCATCCTGAGGTATTTCTTATGATTATTCTGCTCATGGGCAATGAGGGTCTGAATCTGTTCCATGAGCTCGGTGTACAGCACCGGGAGGAATATGGAAGAGTATTCCACCGAATCCTCGACGATGAGAAGGACCCGCTCCAGGCCCTGGCGGATATCATGGCGAACGTTCCGGTAATCCTCGATATTCTTG
>CAWZYW010000660.1:0-1932 GCA_963966255.1 uncultured Salinispira sp.
GTCTTCCCGATTCGCGGTGCTGATCACGATGTGCCCATCCCGCCCGAGTTCGCTGATTAAGCCGTCTGAATTGAACCTGGGAGGTTCGCCGAGCAGGATCCGCAGCTTTCGCAATACCGGCGCCTCCAACTGAGGCTGGGCAAAGCCGGCGTCGGCGCTTGGCGCCAGGGGGAGGGTCAGGAAAAAACTGGTTCCCATGTTCGAAGCGGTTTCGAAATACAGCTGACCGTTGATGCTCGCGGCGATCCGCCGGGCAATCGGCAGACCGACCCCGATGCTGGACCGGGAGGAGGGGTCGTCGTTCCACAAATCCCGCTGGATCTTCGGGTCGATTCCCGTACCGGTATCCCGGACCTCGAAGGTGATATCCGAAAGGTAGGGGCTGAGTACTTCCTCCCGGGCGATCAGGTCAATCTGGCCTTCCCGGGTGAACTGCAGGGCATTGTTCAGTAGGGCGTTTATCACCTGCTTGATCCTCCGGGGATCGCCGCGGAACATGCCGGGTCGGCCGAGATGATTGCGGAGATAAAATTCCAATCCCTTTTCCCGGGCCACCGGAGCATAGTGTTCCCTCAGATCCTCGAGCAGGCCGGGCAAACTGAAAATCACTTTTTCCGGCTTCGCCTGAGTCTGGTCCAGAGCCGCGAAATTTTGAAAATCCTCAGCGATGCGCCATATTTCCATGGCGCTGCGAAGGATAGTGTTTACGTAACTCGCTGCCTCCGGTTTTGTCGATTCGCGGATCGCATCCCGCAGCAGTTCTGCGATTTGCCGCAGGCTTTTCACCGGAGCTTTTAACTCATGCCCCAGCTGTGATAACAGGGCGGACTGGCGCCGCCGATGTTCTTTTATTTCGCTCTGAAGCATGAGAAGGTCGTCCCGGACCTTCCTTCTGGAGTCGGCGGAAATCGCCGCGGCGAGGATAAGCTCCCCGCCCTGCTCATCGGGATTCATCCGGGTAAAAAAGAACCGGATAAAACGGGATTCGCCACCGGTGCCTTGAAAGACGATTTCATCAAGATGACCCTCGCCCTGTTCCCATGTCAGGCGGATGGCCTCCTCGATTGCCTCCCTCTGTCCGGCATCCACCAGATCAGCCAGGTTCCGGCCGATGGCGTTGGATCCGAAGATCTTCAGTGCCGGAGGATTTATTTCGCGGGCGGTTCCGTCCCGGTTCAAAACCAGCACGGCGGTGGGGATGGCGGAGAAAAATTGCTCGATGGTGATTCCCGAGAGACCTCCGGGACCGTTCTTTGTGTGTTCGCCCATATTCTCAGTCAGTATAATGCAGGAATCCCCTTACCGCGTTGGGTTGAGGATAAATTCAAGAAACGGCTCGAAATCATGGAAGACCGGTATATCGGGCTCTTCCCTGGTGATGGTTTCCGGGGGTCTGAAAAATGCGCCCCGGTCAGCGGCCTTGATCATCGAGAGATCGTTGTAGGAATCTCCGGCGGCCAGGACCTGCAAATTCATGGACTGGAAGCCCCGGACGGCCATGCGCTTCCCATCGGACTGACGAAGCTGAAAATCGGTGATGGTTCCGCCTTCGTCGATGAGCAGGTCGTTGCACAGGAGGGTCGGCCAGCGGAGTTGTTCCATGATGGGGCCCGCGAAGGGCTTGAAGGTGTCCGAAAGGATGACGACTTGTTTTTCCCGGCGCAATTGATCAAGGAATTCCGATGCGCCTTCCAGGGGCTCGATCCCGGCGATGACCCGGCGGATATCTTCGATTCCCAGGCCGTGGCGCTTCAGAATCTCGAGCCGGCCTTTCATGAGTTTGCGGTAATCCGGTTCGTCCCGGGTGGTCCGCTTCAGTTCCTCGATCCCGGTACGCTCAGCGAGGTTTATCCAGATTTCGGGTATCAACACACCCTCGAGGGCGAGGCATATCAGGTTCATGGGTTCACTCCGTTTGTACTTCCGGGGGAT
>CAWZYW010000661.1:0-1931 GCA_963966255.1 uncultured Salinispira sp.
AGAGACAGGTAAAGAAGATTGCTAAACCGCGGTTACTCTGATGTCTCGTTCCCCGGTCATAGGACCCGGGTTTGAATTAATCGGCTTTTTTCAGCATGTTGATCAGTTCGTGGAGCCGATGGCGGTCGTCGGCGGGCAGCCGGTGACCGAATTTCTGATAAAAATGCTGCAATCCGTCAAACTCCAGGTGGGTAAAGCTGAGAGAGCCGTCGGCATCTCCCGCGAGGCCGCCGGAGAAAAAATCCAGGAAAAACGCGCACAGGGCCTGCACCTTGTCCAGGCTGTAATGCTTGCGCAAATGGGCGATCAGCTCACGAGGCATCGCCAGGGCTTCGGCCCGGTCGAGGATTTTTTCGGATAGCCAGAGCCCGCTGAGACGTTCGACGAACAGGGTGCCGATTTCATCGGCCACCATTTCCAGGTGACGGTGAGTGATGCCCGTGGCCTCATCCAGGAAGCGTTTGCCGGCACCCGGTTCCCCGTTTCCGCCGCCTATCCCTCTATTATTGGCTGTAGTTGACATGGCTTTCTCCTGCCCCCTATAGTGTGCGATATGAAGAAACGTCTTGTGACCAGCGCGCTGCCCTATGTTAACAATATCCCTCACCTGGGGAACCTCATTCAAGTCCTTTCCGCCGATGTATTCGCCCGTTTTTCCCGTCAGCGGGGCTACGAAACCCTTTATGTCTGCGGAAGTGATGAATACGGCACTGCCACCGAGACCCGGGCCCGGGAAGAAGGAGTAAGCCCCCGGGAGCTTTGCGACCGCAATCACGCCATTCATCGGGATATCTACTCCTGGTTCAACATCGAGTTCGATCACTACGGCCGGACATCAACAACATACCAGACCGAAATTGTCCAGGGTATTTTCAAGGCGGTGTATGAAGCCGGCTATATCACCCAGCGCAGCATCAAGCAGCTGTATTCCGAAAAAAGCGAGATGTTCCTGGCTGACCGCTACGTCAAGGGCGAGTGTCCCCATTGCCATTACGATGACGCCCGGGGGGATCAGTGCGAGAATTGCGGGAAGCTGCTGGATCCCGAACACCTGATCAATCCCGTTAGCATCATGGATAACAGCACTCCGGTGCTGAAGGAAACCACCCATCTGTACATCGATCTGCCCAAAATTCTGCCCCTGCTGCAGCAATGGATGGACGAGGCCAGTGCCCGGGGCCGATGGGCGCGGAATGCCGTACAGATGACCCAGGCCTGGATCCGCGACGGATTGAAGGAACGGGCCATCACCCGGGACTTAAAATGGGGTATCCCGGTACCGTTGGAAGGTTTCGAGGATAAAGTTTTTTATGTGTGGTTCGACGCCCCCATCGGCTACATATCCATCAGCGCCGAGCACGCCGCTCTGTCAGGCGACGGCGAGGCCTGGAAAAGCTGGTGGCACAATCCCGAAGAGGTCGAGTTGTTTCAGTTCATCGGCAAGGATAACATTCCCTTTCACACGGTAATTTTCCCCAGCTCGCTGCTGGCCACCGGCGCGAACTGGACCATGCTGCATCACATGAGCTCCTCGGAATACATGAATTACGAAGCCGGGAAATTTTCCAAGAGCAAGGGAGTAGGGGTCTTCGGCAACGACGCCCAGGATACCGGAATCCCCGCCGATGTCTGGCGCTTTTATATTTTTTACAATCGGCCTGAGACCAGCGATTACGTGTTCACATGGAAGGATTTCCAGGAGAAGACCAACAAGGAGCTCATCGGGAATCTGGCCAATCTGGTGAACAGGACCCTGAGTTTTACCAAACGTTTTTACGAAGGCGAAATCATAAGCCCCGACCTGACTGATCCGTTCAGCGCCGATTTCTGGACAGAGGTGAAGCGCCTGGAGGGGGAAATTACCCAGCACCTGGAGTGGGCCCAACTGCGGGACGCCTTCCGCAAGATATTCGCCCTGTCGAGCTACGGCA
>CAWZYW010000662.1:0-1925 GCA_963966255.1 uncultured Salinispira sp.
CGTGGGCTCGGAGATGTGTATAAGAGACAGGGGATACGGAGTGCGAACTGTTTGTGATGGAATCCCGGTATTTCTTTTGCGAACTGGATGATTCCTCCAGCCTTGACCCCGAGGCCGCCGCCGCCTTTCAGCGCCTGGACGATTATGAGGCTGAACGGGGAATGAAGCCGGTCTGGATCAGCCCGGCCGACGCGCTGGCGGCCAATCGCGCCCTCTGCGATACTCCGGATGAGCCCCCGTGGAATGCCCGGGAGATAATGGTTCTACAGGAGCTGATCCGTCAGGGCGAGGGGATGAGTTAAGCGTCAGCGGATCGGCGCGAGATCCTCGGCGATCCGTTCCGGAATGGATTCCCGGCCGGGAACCCCGTACCAGGCCTGGGTCAACAGCTTCAATGTTTGGGCTTCCCCACGGTCGCCCTCTTCGTTTCGGCGCCACAGGGCTCGGGCGAGAACCGCCCGGTATTCCGCCGTCTCGGCGCTTTCCATGCCGGGATCGCCGTCGGAATCCAGGCTGATTGCCAGGGCTCTCCGGCCTGCCGCAACCGCCATATCCCGATCTCCCCCCATAAATCCAGGAAGGGCGTTGTGGACCCGGGCAAGCGTTGCCCAGGCATCGGCGTGATTCGGGTCCAGTTCGATGCAGCGCTCAAGACAATCGATAACCTGGGAAACTTCCATGGCCGCCGCCAGGATGCCCCGAGCTTCGCCGCGGGATCCGATGATGGCCGCCTGCCAGTACCACAGATCCGCATGGTTCGCGCCTGATTCGATCAGCGGTTCCAGAATATCGCGGGCCTGGTCATAGCGCATTATCTGCTCGCTCCGGGAAAGCTCGTGGCGGCGAGCCTGTGTATCCTCGAAAATTTCGATGACTTGAGCCAGGGCAAAAGATTCCGAAGGGCTCTGGGCGGAAATAGCCGCTGGGCATATCAGGATTATGAGGGAAAAGGCGAAAACCATGTGTGGAACAGTCGGGCGGTGATGCATGCGTCTGAGGGAGGTCATGACATTATACTGCCTCCAGCATGTCGTTGAGTCGTCGGTACTGCTTGCCGGTTTTTTCCTTCAGCTCGGGAATTCCCGGCTGCAGGGTTTCGCCGCCGCCCTGCTCGCGCACCGATTCCAGCGCTACCACGTCGTCGATGAGGGAGTCCAGGCTTGCCAGGCTTTCGGTCACGGCATTTGCGAAGGACGCCACCGCCCGGACCCAGTACAGACCCTGATTGTCGGTGTACAGGGTCAGGAAACACAACTCACGATCTTTCTTCTTTCCGGCGCTGAGCTTCATGATGAAGTCCAGGCAGTCGCTTAAGTCCAGGGGACTTTCCCAGGGACTGAATTTCGCATTGCGGGGCCAGGTCTTGGCGTAATCCAGGTCGGGGCTGAGCATTCGGGCGATTTTCAGGGCCCGGCCCAGCCGCTCGCTTTTCAAGTAGCTCATGGTCTGCCATCGAATAGCCACCCGCAGATCCTGATATTGGGGCACCAGATCCAGATGTTTCATCTGGGCAAGGGAGGAAAGCTCACGCCAGGAAAGTTCAAGGATTTTCTTCTTGCCCTTCCATGGCTTCAGATCATAGACGTGACCGCCGAGACTTATCTGCCAGCTGCTGTCGGGCTTTCGGGTGGGGGGTGCGCCGACGGAGCCGGCCTTTTCCGCTGGGGCCTCCGCTTCGCGGCCCGCTTTTTTCCGGTCCTCCCTGCCGCCCCGGGCCGTTGGGCCCTGGCCCTTGCCCCGGCTGCTTTGAAGGAGGTGGTCGCTGAGCTCCCGGGAGATCCTGGACAGCCATTCGGCTTTGATGGGACTTACCGAACGGGCGAAGGTCCGGCTGGTCCGCACGATCTCCCCGGCTACCAGGTAGTCGGGGCTCTCCCGGAACATGACCGAGCCCGGGTGAATATCCACCCGCTCGGCGGTGATGC
>CAWZYW010000663.1:0-1920 GCA_963966255.1 uncultured Salinispira sp.
GAAGAAGGGGCCCGCGGCAATCCTGTTTTCGGACATCCGAAAGTTCACCTCGATCTCCGAAGGTATGAATCCCCAGGAGGTAGTGGATTTTCTCAACACCTACTTCAACGATATGATTGAAGTCGTATACCGGCACGGCGGTACCATCGATAAAATCGTCGGCGATGAAATCATGGTGCTGTACGGTACTCCGGTGTTTACCAGGGATTATTGCGACCGGGCGGTTCGAACCGCTCTGGACATGCTCGATCAACTGGAAGCGTTCAACGAAGTCAGGGCGATGCAGGGAAGCGAAGCCGTGGGCATCGGTATCGGTATTCACCAGGGAGAGGTTGTGTACGGAAGCATCGGCAGCCCCCGCCGGATGGATTTTACCGCCATCGGGGACGCGGTAAACACCGCCTCTCGACTTGAGCGGCTCACGCGAAAGCTCAGCTCCCACATCGTCATTTCCGAACAGGTATACGGGGCTTTGAGCAAAAAAACGCTGCGAGAGATAGAAGCGACGGACTACGGCCTCGCCAGCGTGCGGGGCAAAGCCGAAAAATTCCACATATATGGCATTCGCAGGAGAAAAAAATGAGGATCACCGAACGCATCCACCGAATTTATGCCGATGAACGAATCACCGTTCAACAGAAAGCCGTCACGGTATTCATCCTCTGCCTGGTACTGCCGGCCCTGTTCCTGGTCCTCGGAACGATCCGCATCGGAGATAATCTTCTCATGGGCATCGGGGAATACTTAATAGCAGCCCTCCTTGGTCTGGGAGCGCTGATGATTCTCCGGGGCCGGTTCAAATACGTGAGCACTGGCTTACTGATGTTGTTCTGGATTGCCGGGGCCCTTTTGTTTTTCCTGAGTTTTCGGGATCCGGGCACCCGGAACATCAACTCGAGTTTTCAGCTTGCCACCTATCAGCTGGTGGCGCTGGTCACCGCGCCGTTGCTGGCCTATAAGAACCGGCAGATTTTTCTTCTCAATGCCATGACGATTATCGTCAGCCTGGGGTATTACTTTCTCTGGATACGTCCGAGCCTGGAAGCCCTGGGCATTGAGGGAGGCTTCACCCCGTATATTATTTCCCTTCTTCTGGTCATCGGGGCTGCCTTTTTCAGCTTCGAGGTATTCCGCAATCAGAAGGTGAGTTTTCTCCTCCTCGAAACGCAAAGCGCAAGAGAAAAGCGCCGCTTCCAGAAAATGGATACCCTGCTGGGAAGTACCGCAGATGCCTTCAACGTCGGGGAAACCCTGCGGGAGACCGCCGAAGAAAGCCTGCGCATCGCCGAAAACATCTCCCGCTATCTGGAAAGCGTCAGGGAAAATGTGGCCACCCTTCAGTCCGGTGTCCAGGAGAGCGAGTCCAGGAACGGAAAAATGCTCGAAGCGAATCAATCGGTCAACGGAAGCATTCAGGTGCAAAACGAGGCCATAGATCAGAGTTCCTCCGCCGTAGAGGAAATCACCGCGCAGATTCAGAGCATTTCAGCCAATGCTGTGGAGAAGCGGCGTCTGATCGAAAACCTGGTGGATCTCAGCCAGAAGGGCACCGAAAGCATCGAAGATACCCTGCGGGATTTTGATGAAATCCGGCGGTCTTCGGACAGCATCCTCGAAGTAATCGAAGTCATCGACGGAATTTCCAGCCGGACGAACCTGCTGGCGATGAACGCCGCCATCGAAGCGGCCCATGCCGGTGAAGCGGGAAAAGGTTTCGCCGTGGTCGCCGATGAAGTCCGAAAGCTCGCCGAAGAAAGTCAGGAAAATTCCAGGGTCATCCGCGAGACCCTGGAAGGCAACAATGACCGCATCAGCCAGACCGCCGACAGCAGTGCGGCATTGAAGGCGGTATTCAACGATATTTCCGAATCGGTATCAGAGGTCAACCGGGCCATCATGGAAATCATTTCGGGAATGAAT
>CAWZYW010000664.1:0-1919 GCA_963966255.1 uncultured Salinispira sp.
CCGCGGAGCTTATCAGAATCGCTTTGAGAGGGCTCAGAAAGGTGTGGACATCGCTGCTGAAAATCTTCAGGCGGCTGAATCGAGGATCCGCGATGCCGACATGGCATCTGAAATGGTTGAATTTACTAAAAACCAGATCCTTACCCAGGCAAATACCGCCATGCTGGCTCAGGCCAATGTGCAGAGTCAGTCGGTACTTCAGCTGCTCGGCTAAGTTCAGGCAGAACTCTCCGTTCACTCCGGGAAAGAAAATTCTGGACGTCTTTTCTTTTCCATTCATTCCTTCCCTCCCCGCATGCGGGGAGGGGGGGTACTTTTCTTACATGGAGGTAAGAATATGTCATTCGACGTTCACAGCGTGGCCGGACAGGGAAGCATCCGCCAGGCTAACCAGACAACTCAATCTCAGCCTCAAGCTCAACGGGAACGCAGCTCCCGAAGTACGCAGAACGATTCCATGAATGCCGAAGCACTGAAGAACCGCATTCAGGTTGAAACTGCCCGACAGCAGCAGGTCGACGCAGCCCAGCGGGCCCAGGAGCGTGAAGCCGTCCAGGCAGCAAGCCGGGAAGATGTGGAACGGGAAGTACAGCAGGCACTCAAAGAACTCAAGGAAATCAATCTCTCGTTCAATCACAAGCTTAAGTACACCTTGAATTATGATGAGCATGAAATCATCGTCAAGGTGATCGATCCCGATACCGACGAGGTGATCAAGGAACTTCCGCCGCTTGCCATGCAGAAGCTTCACAGCCGAATCCAGGACTTTATCGGCCTTCTGGTGGATGAGGAAGCCTGACTTCCCGAATTACGGTAAATATCTCCTTCCTCACTTATCTACACGGAATTTCTGTCGAAAATTAAGTATATTTCTAGCGTGATTATGACGGGCGTCGAAGCCCGATGTAAAAAATATCTCAATGTGAGATGTATGATGTCAGCGAATAAGAGGATGATCAATGTCTGATATTTCCATTCCCGGAGTATCCAGTAGATTTAATACCGAATCCATGGTCCAGGAACTGGTCGAAGCTGAGAGTGTCCGACTCGAACGGATGAATTCAGAGCTTGAGACCTATCAGGCCGAAAAGCGGGTGTGGCAGGAACTCAATGCCGGTTTGAATAACCTCCGTCAGAGTGCCCGTGCCCTGTATAGTTTTGAGAATCCATTCAACGAACGAAACGCGATTTCCGATAACGAAGCGGTATTGCGCGCCACCGCAACCCGGGAGGCCAGCGAGGGAGTCACCGAGGTAAGAGTGCTCCAGGTGGCCCAGGCCGACCGCTTTATTTCTGACGATATCGATCGGGAGCTTCAGATCGAACAGGGAATTTATACCTTTACTGTCGGGGATGATTCAGTCACGGTCCGGTTCCGGGGGGGATCGGTGAAAGAATTTTCCGATGCGATTAACCGCCGCAATCCCGAGCTCCTGCGTTCATCGGTGATCAATAACCGACCGGGCAGCCAGGTAATACTCATCGAAAGCCTCAGAGAGGGAGCTTCAAATCCGCTGGGGTTCGAAGGTGACGCCAGGGATCTGGCCCTGGACCTCGGCTGGGTCGCCCCCGCCCAGGACAGTTCCGGCCGGATAGACATGGAAACTACCCGGGTAAGCCAATGGACCAAGGACCTGGAGAATCAGCCGTTAAGCCGCCAGGGGGAGGTCTTGCAGATCGGACCGGGAGCCGAGTTTTCCCTCCCCTTCCCCCAGGCGATTGATATCACCGAAGGAATGGTGCTTCGCTACGAGGTACGCCTGAGCACCAACGAGGATTACCGTTACACCCCCCCCGAGCAGGCTCCCGGTCCCGATACCCCTGAAACCGGATCGGTGAGCCTTCAGGACGTAACCTTGCCTGACCTGCCCAGCTCCTTGGTACTGCCTGAGGGCTGTCTCTTATACACATCTCCGAGC
>CAWZYW010000665.1:0-1918 GCA_963966255.1 uncultured Salinispira sp.
GCATCGCCGAAATGGTGAACCTCGACCTGCCCTACGCCCCGCCGTTCTCCCCAGCCATCGACAATCTGATAACCGCCGTGCATGTTCTGGAGAACAAGTGGCGACGGCTTATGGACGGCATTTCGGCGGTGGAACTCAAGCGGCGGCTCGATGCCGGGGACGTCCCCTTTATTATCGATATGCGGGGACCCGATGAGTACGATCAGATGAGGTTGGGCATCGGCGAAACCCTGATCCCTCTGGGAACCCTGCGGAAAAGCCTGGATAAGCTGCCGGCGGATAAAAACGCCGAAATCATCACGTTCTGCAAGATTTCCCTCAGGGGCTACGAAGCCGCATGCTGCCTCAAGGGATTGGGCTACAGCAATGTGAAGGTTCTCGAAGGAGGCATCGTGGCCTGGCCCTTTGCCCGGGAAAAATAGGATGCTTCCCGATTTCCAGCGACTCAGTGCAGCAGAGCTTGCGATGAGTCGCTGGTACATTGCACTATTCCCCGATAAGAAAAACCACCGGTGAGTACCTCAGCATTATTATTGCTGATTTCACCACTTGATTTTTGTACCTTTTTCCTATGAAACGGATAATTGCAAAGTCGGCACTTACTGCCGCGATAATACTGATTCTTTTTTCCGCATGCGGCACCATTCCTTCGGATCTGGCCATGAGCCGCTGGAGCGACCAGACGGAATTGAGTATCGAGCCTGAGGTCCTGCTGGACGGGCTGAACCGGCCATGGTCCATGGCCTGGCTGCCCGACGGGCGGCTGCTGATGACCGAACGGGGCGGGCGCCTCTGGCTGCTGTCCGCCTCGGGCTCTGATCCGACTGAGGTCGGCGGAGTTCCCCCGGTATTCTCATCGGGGCAGGGGGGGCTGCTGGATGTCAGCGTCGGACCGGAGGAAGGCGACCTGCGTTGGATCTACCTTGCCTATGCCGCCGGCGATGAAGAGGCTAACCGCACCGAGGTTTCCCGCTTCCTTCTGGACGAAAGCGGAGCCGCCCCGGTCCTGGCGGACGCCGAGCTGGTGTTCGCCAACAACGAGTACAAAGACGGCAATCAGCACTTCGGTTCCCGCATCGCCTGGCTGCCCGACGGCACCATGCTCATCGCCATCGGTGACGGCGGCAACCCGCCGCTGCGCTTCGGCGACGGGCTCCAGCGGGAGCAGGCCCAGGAACCGACGACGCTTTTCGGCAACGTGGTTCGCATAAATCCCGACGGGTCGGTACCTGAGGATAATCCCTTCCTGGACCGGCAGGGCTACCGTCCGGAGCTCTACTCCATCGGCAACCGCAACATCCAGGGCCTGGCCTATGATGCGGCCAGCGGACGGGTCTGGGCCACCGAGCACGGTTCCCGGGGCGGCGACGAGGTCAACATCATTGCCGCCGGTGCCAATTACGGCTGGCCCCTGGTCTCCCACAGCCGGGAATATGTCCGGGGAACCCCGGTCTCCCGCTTCCAGACCCTGGAAGGCTACGCCGACCCGCAGCTGGTCTGGCTGGACACCGTGGCCCCCTCGGGCCTGGCGGTGGATGGAGACACCCTGTACGCCGGGGGCCTGCGCAGCCAGTCGGTCCATGTGATTTCCGTGGATGAAAGCGGCGAATTCTTCGGCGAATCGGTGATTCCCATCGGTCAGCGGGTGAGGGACGTGCGCATCGGTCCCGATGGGCGCTTGTGGGTCCTCACCGATGATGCGGAAAACGGCCGCCTGTTGAGGATGGACCGGCCATAGCGCTGATTATCCCTCAATATTTCGGTGAATACATCATGCCGGAAATGTGATCCTGCAGATTCGCCGGCCGAGGCATCCGGGCCAGGTTTTCACGGTAAGCCTGCTCAGCCACGGCGATGGCCACCTCAAGGGATATCCCTGTCTCTTATACACATCTGACGCTGCCGACGAGCTACTCTG
>CAWZYW010000666.1:0-1916 GCA_963966255.1 uncultured Salinispira sp.
CCCTCGGGGCATCGGTAAGCATGTTGTCCAGCCTGAGAGATTTCAATCGCCAGCGGATCGAGGGCAATAAGATCCCGGTCAACATCGGCATCGGGATACACACCGGCGAACTGATGCTTGGCATCCTCGGAGAAGAGGAGCGCATGCAGGGAACGGTGATCTCCGATTCGGTGAACTTCGCCGCCCGGCTGGAAACCCTGACGAAGCAAATGGGAGCAAGTATCCTTACCAGCTCGGACACCCTGAAGGGCATGAACGGCGGAGAAGGCTATCTCAAGCGGTATATGGGCCGGATCCGAGTCATGGGTAAAACCGAAGCGGTGGAGGTATATGAAATCTTAAACGGTCTCCCCGAAGAGGAAATCGAAGCGAAGCTCAGAGTCAAATCCATGCTCCGGGAGGGTATTGCGGCATTCGAGGCCGAGGATATGGCCGCAGCCCGCTCGGTTTTCACGGATCTCGGCCGGGAGGAGCACAACGGGAAAATCGCCGCCCTCTTCCTTGGCTGCATCGATCGATACCATAGTTCCCAGCTGGAGACAACCCGTCGTGGCGTCCCCGCCGAGCCCTGGGAAGGAATATTAAAACCCGAGAGCAAATAGGCGGAGTGATTCGCGTGAAAGAGAAAATCTGCGTTTTTATCGGAAGCCATCGTCCGGAAGGCAAACGGGACAGCGGCGAGGACCTGGTTCGGGCACTCCTGAACCGGGGGCTCAACGTAACCAGCGTATACGTGAGCCCCAGCGACAAGCTGATAAAAAAGCGCATCGGGCGCTGCGAGTTCCGACCGATTCCCCGGCTGCTCCGCCAGCCGCGCAAGCGGATACTCCAGGGATTCCTCGACGAAGAGATGGGACCCGAATGGAATCGCTGGCTGGCGGAATTCACCGCTGAGCAGTACACCCTCGGCGTGGTGTATTTCGGGAGCTGGCTGCCGCCGGAACTTTTCCGCACACCGGTTCTGGGTTTTATCAATTTCCATCCCGGACCCCTCCCGGCGTTGCGAGGTTTTGAAGCCGAAACCTGGGCCATCCTCAGGGATATGAAGTATTTCTACGGAACTGTCCATCGGGTAAGCATTGAATACGACGGAGGCGAAATAATCTGGAAAACTCCCCGGGTGCGGATTCGCAGCCGCGAGACCCCCGAGTCGCTTCTGAAGCGCACCTGCTACGCCGGCATAAATCACATACAGGAGCTGGTGAGCCTCATGCACAACGATCGCCTGCCCGGTAAGCCGCAGGACATCATGGACGGGATAAATGCCTCGGTCCGGCTTATGCGCAGGTATGGACCGATCGACTGGTCATCCGACAGCCTTGGGGTGTTGGATCGCAAAAACCGCGCATTCAACGGTCAATATATTTCGGTGGATTTTTCGGTACAGCACGGCGGTCAGTCCAGAATTATACGGGATATAAAACTCATCCCCGGCCGCTTCACCGGCGGGCTTGGAAAGCTTGTGGGGTATTATCGGAAGCACGGTCCATTCTATCACCAACCTATCTACCAGGCCCTGGACGGACAGGTTATTCTGGCCCTCTATCCCGCAGGTGAGAAGAAACCCGACCGTGCCAGCGTATTCGCCGGATATAACGACGCTGAAAGCCTGAAAATTCGTTCCGGTCCTTAGGCTTCGGTGGCTTCAACCAGCCGGAGGCTCATCCACTTTCCCCGGATGTAGCGGCCGGCCATGGCCGCCCCCAGCACCAGGATAAAACCGATAAATACCAGCCACATGCTCAGCGGTGGTATCCTCAGATGGTTTATCAGCACGATGGCCGCTCCGGCGTACAGCCAGTGCAGCACCACCGATCCCCACATGACCCAGCGGGTATCACCGGCGCCCCGGAGTGCGCTGGTGTAGCTTCGCACATTAAATTAGCCTAATCCTCGCACGAACAAACAGACAATTT
>CAWZYW010000667.1:0-1906 GCA_963966255.1 uncultured Salinispira sp.
CCCGGATGATTTCCACCGCCACGGTTTGCCGGAACGGTACCGCCAGGTCTTCGTCAGTCAGGGCTTCCCGCAGGTAGACCCATGCCTGACGTTCGTCAAGGGCGGCGATGCTTCGGAACGCCTGGGTTCGGACATTGTTTTCCGGGTCCTGCCGGGACATGTATTGAAGCGGCTCGAGGGCCTCGGAAAACGGATTATCCGCGATGCCCCTCAGCGCGCTTAACCTGATTCTCCAGAAGGAGTCGCGCAGCGCTTCGAGGTAAAGGTCCTTAACTTCTCCCACGGGAAACTCGGATAGGGAACCGATGGCTGCGCTGCGAATCAGCGGATCTTCACTTGAGAACGCATCCCCCAGGACGCGCATGGCCCTATCATCGGCATATTTTCCTGCGGCTTCCAGGGCTGCGATGCGTTGGGTCTTGTCGATGTTCTCATCGGACGCCAGATCGAATATCAGGTCGGCGGTCTCCGGATCGCGGATGCTGCCGAGAGCCCTGAGAAGGGCTTCCCTGATCGCTTGACCGGTATCAGGGTCTTCATACATTTCCCCGAGGAAACCGGCGGCAGGAGCGTATTGCAGCGCTCCGAGATATGATATCGCGGCGAGCTGGACATCTCTGCCTTCCTCATCGATGATTTCGCGAAGCAGGTCCCATAGATCCTCATCGATGGGCTGTTCCCGGCGCTGGAGATGATTTATCATCCTCACTACGAAAGATGAATTGAGGTCCTGATAAAAATTCAGCTCGCCCAGAACCGTCTCAATTGCCCGGTTTGATTCCAGGGCTTCGAAAAAATCGAGGGCCTTGTTGCGGAGGATGGACCGGCGGCTTCCCAGAAGCTCGAGGACTTCGTCTTCGAATTCATCATCTTTCGCATCTATCATTTCATCGATGGTCGCCGTAACCGAGGTATCGATTCCATATAAAAGACTCTGTTCCCACTTCTCGTAGAGGGAAACCCCCTCTTCTTCACCGGGTTCCCCGGTTTCACCGGATTCAGATGCTTCCTGGGCGTAGGCCGCATTCAACAACAGGAGAACCAAGAGGATGCCAGAAATTATTTTTTTACCTTTTCGTTTCATATTCTTACATTCGATCTGCATCTACTTCTTCTTTAGCAGTAAATATATACCCCTGAGCCGGAATAACAGAAACATAAGGAAAATACTTGCGATGGCCGGCAGGGAAACCGCGAGGAATTTCATCAGGCCGATCAGGCTCGATCCGTCCACCCAGTAGTCGCCGAACAGCCAGCGTCCGGCCAGAATGATCCCTACCGCGGGCAACAAAGAGAGCAGGATCTTGATGAGATCCACAAAAATCGGCCGGAAACGAATCTGGGGAAAGCGTTGCCGGGATTTTATCAGAAGCCAGATACCAGCCACAACGTAGCTGAGGCTGTTGGCCAGTGCCAAACCCCGAACCCGCAGAGCCGTCTCTTTCAGCCACAGGGACAGACCGATGTCGACGACGGTAATGATCAGAGCATTATAAATCGGCAGCTTGAGATCGCCATCGGAATAGCAGAGCCGTTGAAGGAAATTGTTGATGCCCATAAAGATAAGACCGGGACTGTACCAGAAAAGCACCTGAGCCGTCAGGAGACTGTCTGCGGCAGTCAATTCTCCCCGCTGGAGAGCGGTGGAAACCAGCTCGGGTCCGAGCATCATCAGACCCATGGCGGCGGGCAGCAGAAAGGTTAGCAGTGAGGACAGGCCGTATTCCACGGTGCCGGCTGCCTCGCGGCGAAGATCGGATCCGACCTGCTTGCTGAGCCTGGGATAGAGAACCGTAATAATCGATGCGGAGAAAATCCCGTAGGGAAGCTGCAGAAAAACAATGGCGTATTGCATGGCCGCGCCGCTGCCGACTTCCATCTCACTGGCGAAGCGGGTGGCGATAAA
>CAWZYW010000668.1:0-1890 GCA_963966255.1 uncultured Salinispira sp.
GCAACAAAAAATCAGCTGGAGGTCCTGAAGAAGGCGAATGTCATCGACGCGGGACCCAAGGTTTTCGTAGCCTTTATGGAAGTCTTCTATCGATTCATAGAGCAGGGTGCAAAAGTCAATCACATTCAGGATCAGCGACGTCCCGAACTCGATTTCACCGCCAGTGCCGAGCATCACGAAGAAATCGAGGCGGAAGAGGACCTGACCTTCCGCTTCTGCACCGAGGGATATATCACCGGCGAGAACATCGATCTCACCGCGGTCCGCAAATCCCTGTCCCAATTCGGCGACAGCCTGATCGTGGCCGGCGGTTCGAAAGTGGCCCGGGTGCACATCCATACCGATCATCCGGACAAGGTGTTTCATACCCTCCGGGAGCACGGGGAAATCAAGGAACAGAAAGCCGACGATATGCACCGTCAATACCAGATGGTACACGCCCGCAAGTCCGAAATCGCCCTGGTTGTGGATTCAACCTGCGATCTGCCCGACGAGTTCCTCGATGAACATCAGATCTACGAGGTGCCCCTGTTTCTCAACTTCGGCGATGTCCAGTATCTCGACGGCCTGACCATCAAGCCTGATAAATTCTACACCATGCTCGAGAACGAGAAGGATTTCCCGCGAACCAGCCAGCCGAACGTGAAGACCTTCGAAAAACTCTACGACCACCTGACCAGCCATTATACCTCGGTGATATCCATGAGCATTTCGTCGGCCCTGAGCGGTACCTATAACAGCAGCGTCCAGGGGGCGCAGGGATTCAAAGGGGCTAAAATATCCTGCGTCGACACCCTGGAGAACGCCGCGGGTTTCGGCCTGCTGGCCGGTCAGGCCGCCCTGGATATCGAAAAGGGCCTGAGCCACGAGGAAGTCGTAGCCAATATCGCCGAAAACCGCAAGCGGGTGCAGAGCTTCGTCTTCGCCAGGAACCTGAAGTATTTCGTAAAGGGCGGACGGGTAAGCCCCCTGAAAGGCCTGGTGGGCAAGCTTATCAATCTCAAGCCGGTCATCGGCGTCAGCGATGACGGCAAGGCGTATTTCCGCGACAAGGCCTTCAGCCGCAGGCAGGTGATAGAGAAAATTCTCAACGCGCTGGTCGAATTAAAACGTGAGAAAGGAATAGCCCAGCTCGCCATCGTCCACGGGAATGTCCCGGAAGAAGCAAAAGAAATCGCCGCCAGGATCACCGAGACCACCGGTGTGACGCCGGATTACGTGGATCAGATCACCCCGGTGCTCGGCGCTCACGGAGGCCCCGGCGCATTCGATATCGCGGTAATGACCGAACGCTGAGCCCGAATTTAAGCGGGGCTCAGCAGACCCTATTCTCCAGCGGCCGGCTTGGGCTGCTTATATCGCAGCCGGTCCTCGAAGCGACCGAGAAGCAGGAAAACCAGCACCGAAAAACCCGCGAGGGCGGAGACCGTAAGCCAGAGGCCGGGAATGCCCCCGGCGGCAATGATCAGGCCACCCAGAGCCGGAGCGCTGATATGGGCCCCCTGCTGGAGAATGGTCGCATAGGAATTGAACTGTCCCCGGTAGTTCCCCGGAATCAAGCGCGAAAAATACCCCATCTGATGGATTACCGCGATGATTTCCCCGGATGTCCACACCGCGGTCATGGCGAAGTAGATACCCCACACCGGTTCAAGGGCCAGGGCGCCGAAGCCGATCACGTACAGCAGGGAAGCCAGGGCGCTCATGCCCAGAGCGTGGTACTTTTCGGTAAAGCGGGTGAAAATCGGCGTGAGGATGAGCACCAGTGCTGCAATGAAAGAGAGCACCTGGGAAAAACGGCGCGCACCCTCGTCGAACAGCCGCACCAGGTGCAGCGGGAGGGGAAACCCGAACTGGGAATACACCAGTGCCTGAAAGGCCATGGCGATG
>CAWZYW010000669.1:0-1889 GCA_963966255.1 uncultured Salinispira sp.
CATAAAGACGGTGGCGATCTCCCGTTCGTCGATTGCCCATGACACCCGGCCGTAGGCCCGATACAGCTCATCGGGGCTTTTGCCGCCGTTAAATTCTTCAATGGTCGCTTTCACCTGTTCTACCTCCAGGGTTATGCCCTATGCATCGTTCGCGCGGCGTCCGCTTATGGGTTCTGAGGGTTTAAATCGACCGAACCATCCGGGAGTGGCCCCCGAGGAAAATGCCTCAAGGCCCGCAAGTACCGCGGGATCGTTCATCCGTTCGACAAGGGCTCTTCCCCCGGCCTCCCGACGACGGGAAAAATCCGCATCGAGCATCGAAACGAAAAAGCGTTTCGCCTCGGCGAGGGCCCCGGGTTCGGCGCGCATCATGGTCTTGATCGTGGTCTTCGCCTTGCGTTCGAGTTCATCAACGGCATACACCTCGTCCGCCAGCCCGAAATCCCGGGCCTGTGCCGCAGAAATTTTCCTGGCGCTGAGCACCAGATATCGAAAGCGCTGGGGACTCATCCGCAGGCCGAAAACGAAGGGCAGCACGTTGTAGGGAACCAGTCCGAAGAGTACCTCCGACAGTTCCCAGCTGGCCGCCTCGGAAGCGATAACGATGTCGCAGGCCGCAGCCAGTCCGACCCCTCCGGCCTTCACATCCCCTTCCACCAGGGCGATTACCGGCTTGGGACAGCTGGTAATCCGCTCCAGCAGGTCGCCGTAGGCCGCCACCGCCGCTTCCCGAATTCGCGTCAGGTCGCCCGGATCGCGATCAGCGGATGACAGGCTCTCTTCCAGGTTATCCAGATCCATGCCCAGACAAAAGCTCTCCTCGCCGGAGCGCAGTAAAATGACCTTTGCGCTCTCATCGGACAAGCCCTGCTCCAGCGCAGAGGACAAGGAAGCGAGGCTCAGCCCGTTCAGACGGTTACCCCGCCCGTCGGCCAGGTGGATGATGCCCAGTCCGCTGTCGCAGCGGTATGTCGCCGCGCCGGCGGATTTATGCCCGCTCATAGCTGCGGTACCAGTCCTTCACGCCCTTCAGAACCAGGAGCCCCGATCCCTCGTAGTGTTTCCGGTACCAGCCGTCGAGGACGGTGAAATCCGGTTCGAAATCGGGATTCTCGATATAGGTTTCCCGGAGCTTCTCAAGTTCCTCGTATTCCGCGACGCTGCAGACCCGCCGGGCCGCGAGCTTTTCGTCTATGTTCATCTTAGCCAGCTCGGCCTTTGCGCCGGGCAGCACGGTTCCCGAATAGAACTCACCGATGGCCCCCGAGCCGTAGGCGAACAGGGCGACATCCTTGCCCTCTACGTCTTCGGCATGGTTTACCAGGGCCGCCAATCCGGTGAGATTACTGGTGCCGTAGGTGGAGCCCACCTGCCGGCTGTAATCCAGGGCGGGCATGACCCGCTTTTCGAAGTCGGCGCGCATTTCGGCTTTCTTTTTAGGCGCGTTTTCCCGGGTGAGGGCCCGGTGGGCCTGGAATGCGATACCGGGAAATGGGGTGTGATATACAAAATAGGCGAAATCGTTATCGAAATCGGCACCCCCGGAATTGCGGGCATAATCTTCGAAGGCCCCCTGCACCGCATCCATGTATGAGAACAGGCTGACTTCGTTGTTGCCCACCTCGGCCTGTGCAGAAGGCCGGAAGGTGTCGTAGATGTCCGTGGTCCAGGTGCCCTTTTTATCCAGATGATATTCGATGATTTTCGGATCGTCGGAGATCAGGGCCGCGGCGGCGCAACCGCCCAGGACGAATTCCTCCATCAAGCCCAGGTGCTGCCGGGAAAAATCCGTGGCGATCACCAGAGCCTTCTTCCCGCGGTTGAGACCGGAGGCGATCCAGTTCACCGCCGCATCGATGCCGGCGACGCCCGAGTAGCATGCGAACTTG
>CAWZYW010000670.1:0-1888 GCA_963966255.1 uncultured Salinispira sp.
CGATGAGGACGTTCTCCAGAACCGTCATATTCTGAAACAGCCTGATATTCTGGAAGGTCCGGGCCAGCCCGATGTTGGTAATGTGGTTCGGCTTCATACCGTTGAGGCGGATCTTCATCCCCCCCCTGCCTTCGGTGCTGTCCTCGGGAACGTTCACGAATATGTCGCCGTGGGTGGGTTTGTACACCCCGGTCACGCAGTTGAAGAACGTGGTTTTGCCCGCGCCGTTGGGTCCGATGAGGGCCACGATCTCTCCGGAGTGGATGGTGAAATCCACCTCGTTCACGGCCCTCAGGCCGCCGAAATCCATGGTGAGCTTTTCAAGTTCCAGTAATGGTTTCGCGCTCATTCCCCGGCCTCCTCGGAAACGACCGCTGCGGGGCCGGATTTGTCATCGGACAGGATAAACTGTTTTCTCACCTTGGAAATCAGGCCGTCGGGCTTGAACACCATCATGATCACCAGTACCAGGCCGAAGATCAGCATACGGTACTGGCTGAAGGCCCTGAAATACTCCGGCAGCAGCTTCAGGATAAATGCCCCGACGATAACCCCGGGGATGGATCCCTTGCCGCCGAGAATGACGATGCTGAGGACCATGACCGATTCCATCAGGCCGAAGGAATCGGGGGTTACCTGGGTGGTCTTGCCCGCCTGGATGACCCCGGCGATGCCGGCGAAAAAAGACCCGAGGGCGAAGGTGGTCAGCTTGGCGTTGGTGATATCCACTCCCATGGATTCCGCAGCCACCTCGTCTTCACGCATGGCTTCCCATGCCCGGCCCCAGCGGCTGTTCTCGATGCGCCGCATGACGAACACAGTCAACAGCACCGCCGCCAGGGCTATGAAATAGGTCACGATGATATCGCCCTGGAGCTTCAACTCGATACCGAAAAGTTCCGGGCGGGGAATCCGGGATATGCCGTCGGGGCCGCCGGTCAGATCGCCGAGATTGTTCAGGACGATGCGCACGATCTCCCCGAAACCCAGGGTGACGATGGCCAGGTAATCCCCCCGGAGCCGGAGCACCGGGAGACCGACCAGAATGCCGGCCAGGGCGGAAACCAGGCCGCCCAGCGGGAGAGCGACCCAGAAACCGATACCGAAATAGCGGTACAGCATGGCATAGGTGTATGCCCCGAGGCAGAAAAACGCCGCGTAACCCAGGTTCAGGAGCCCGCCCCATCCGATGATGATGTTCAGCCCCAGGCCCAGGATCACGTAGATCAGGGCGGTGGACATGATGCTGGTGTTGTACATGGGGGCGATCAGCGGATAGGCCACTACCAGGATACCCACCGCGGCCAGGGTGCCCGACCTGATCCGCCGATCCTCCATGAGGGGGGCGATCTTTTCCTTGGCGCGGCTCATCAGCGCCCCGCCGCCGCCGGCGTTTTTGCGATCGATGAAGAAGTACCAGACATAGGCGACTATCAGGGCTGCGGGGAACAGGATGCCGAGGGATCCCCAGCGCCAGGTAATCGTATCTTCGGCGGCGTTGTTCTTCATCACCACCAGCGGAAAGGCGATCAGAACCAGCCAGCCCATGGTGAACAGGGCCCGCTTCAATCGCTCGCCGGAAATGAATTTCACTGCAATGCTGTTGCTCATAGTTACGTACCTTTCGCCCTCTATACCTTTTGCTTCTCATTCGCGCCCAGGATGCCCGAGGGCCTGATGGTGAGAACCAGGATCAGGATGATAAAAGCGAATACATTTTCATAATCAGAAGAGATATATCCGGTGCCGAAGCTCTCGGAGAGCCCGAGAATGAAGCTGCCGAGTACCGCGCCGGGGATCGAACCGATGCCGCCCAGCACCGCTGCGACGAAGGCCTTGATCCCCGCGAGGAAACCGATGCTGTAGTTGATCTGCCCGGAATAGGTCG
>CAWZYW010000671.1:0-1872 GCA_963966255.1 uncultured Salinispira sp.
TGGGCCAAAAATACCTCAGGGAAGGATGCCGCCGTGGTCACTGCGGGGCATGCACGGTGCTCATGGATGATTTCCCGGTGGCCAGCTGCCTGGTGCCGGCGTTCAACCTGCCGGGAACCCATATTGAGACCCTGATGGGCGTGATGGAGACCGAGGATTTTGCCCATCTCGAAACCGGCTTTCTCCGGGCGGGATTCCATCCGTGCAAGTACTGCGCCCCGGCGAAGATCCTCATCGCCGAGTCGGTGCTCCGTCGGGAAGACGGCCCGCCCGATGAAGCGACGATTCTCCAGTACACCCGGGATTCCTGGTGCAATTGCACCAGCCGCTCGAATTTCGTGAAGGCGGTTCAGTCCGCCGATGCGATCCGTCGAAAACGGAGGGCCGCCAATGCGAATCGCCGCTGACCGCAAGGTATTCCAGCCCAAGAGCCTCAACGACGCGCTGGCGATAATCCGCCGTCGCCCCGGCCCCCTGGTATTTGCCGGAGGAAGCGAATTCCAGAACCTCTACCCCGGCGAACCGACCATCGATCGGGATATCCTGGCCCTCCATAATATAGAGGAATTAAAGCGCATATACCGAAGCGACCGCATGCTGGAAATCGGATCGATGGTGACCCTGGAGCGGCTCAGCCGTTTCGGCGGCGATGTCATTCCCAAGGGTTTCGCCGAGGCGATCCTGACCCTGCCCCATGCCCCGGTGCGTTCCATCGCCACCATCGGGGGTAACCTGCTGGTGCACCCCAGATACTTTTCCCTGGCCCATTACCTCACCATGGTGGATGCCAGCGTGGAGCTGAAGCGCAGCGGCGGCGGCCGCTGGCTTCCGGTGATGCGACTGCGGGACGGCGATAATAATCCGCAGCTGCACCAGGAACTGCTGACCAAGATCCGCATCCCGGTGAACCAGTGGAACCATCAGAATTTCCGCCGCTTCTACAGTCGGGAACGGGAACTCGATTACGGGATATGCGCCCTGGCTTCGGTCCATCGGGGCATTATCGAAGACATCCGCATCGCATACCTCTTCCGGGGGCTGTTGCGATTTCAAAACCGGAACAGCGATTCCCAGCTCATCGGCCGAAGGGTCCCGATTCCCGAAAGAGATTTGCGCAATTACATAAACCAGGTGGAAGCCGGCTGGGCCGCTCACCCCAGCTATGCTCTGGGGGATGATCTGGTCCACCGTCGGTTGCTCAATCTCTCGGTCTGGTTTATTCACTCTTTGAACAATTCCTGATATACAAAGACCCGGGGGGGCGCATGAAGGAATTTGTTCATTTACACAACCATTCGGACTTCAGTCTGCTCCGGGCCACCAGCAGGGTCCCGGCCCTGGTGAAACGGGCCGGGGAAATGAACATGCCGGGAGTGGCCCTCACCGACGACGGCAATCTCTTCGGAGCATACCGCTTCTACCAGGAATGCGGCGGGGATGATCCGCGGATTAATCCCATCGTGGGATGCGACTTTTTCATGGCGACCGACAGCCGGCACAACAAAACGGCGGTTGAGAATGCCAAGCAGTACCAGCGCATCGTTCTGCTGGCCACCAGCGATGCGGGGTACCGCAATCTGATTCAGCTGAGTTCCGCAGGATACACCGAGGGATTCTACTACAAGCCGCGGATAGACAAGGAACTGCTTCAGCAGTATTCCGCCGACCTGATCGCCCTCTCCGGAGGCCTCGGAGGGGAAATTCCCCAGCTGATCACCCGCGGGCGGATGGATGAGGCCCGGCAGGCCGCCGAGTGGTACGCCGCGCTCTACGGAAAAGAGCACTTCTACCTTGAGCTAACCGACCACGGCATTCCCGAGCAACAGACGGTAAACCGGGCGTTGATCGCCATGAGCCTGTCTCTTATACACA
>CAWZYW010000672.1:0-1871 GCA_963966255.1 uncultured Salinispira sp.
CGATCCTGACTTTGCTGCTTTCCCTGAACCATATGCGTTCTGTACGCGTTTATTCAGCTTCATGAGCCTAGCATAGAGAGCCGCGCTTTCAAGGTCAATGACATGAAGGCGCTGCCGTCATATACTTATTTTTATCTGCGGCCAATCCCGGAGGAAGCAATGGACGACGGCTACACCGAATACATCATGAACGACATTCTCGGGCATATCGAAGGCCTGAGCGGAAGAAAGATGTTCGGCGGTTACGGCATTTATCGCGGCGGGCTGATGTGCGCGCTCATCGCCTTTGAAACCCTCTATTTTAAGGTCGATGACGAAAACCGACCGGACTATGAAGCGGCGGACATGGGACCATTCGTCTTCGAAAGCAAGCGGGGCAAGAGCACCATGTCCTACTGGCAGGTCCCCGAGGAAGTTATGGAGGACCGCGATGAAATTCAGCTCTGGCTGGATAAGGCCTGGGAAGTCGCGAAACGGGCGAAGAAGTAAGCGCTGAAGTCAAGCTTTCCCCAGCATATGGCGGAGCTTTTTATCACACTCCGGTTGACAATAATCCGGCCTTTTACTATAAATACCCTCACGTGCAAACGTAATGCCGCTGTAGCTCAGTCGGTAGAGCAAGGGACTGAAAATCCCTGTGTCATCAGTTCGATTCTGATCGGCGGCAAACAAAAGGCTTCGGACCGAAAGGTTCGGAGCCTTTTGTTTTTCTGTCCCTGAAGGAGAAATGTTGTTCGATTCTATACCGTGCGTACCGGAAGCGCGCAGGGCTGAGGAACACGCGACAATCAGCAGCATTATAACTTATTATTATATAAGTATTTAGAAGCCCAAGTCTTTACTGACTTGGGCTTTTTTATTTTTGGTGTATTTAAAATTTGGGTTGATCGAGAGGTGTTTGCGGCTAAATTCCATACCAAAAACAGAAAATATCTTTGATATTGCATCGATATTAGGCAGATATTTGTGCAAATAATCTGACACAGGGATCTGGAATCCATGAGTCTGATCTTATCTGCATCAACCAGACAATAGAGCTATATGGTCTGCAATCGCTGGACAGAAAAATAAAAAGAATTCCAGAGTATTCCTATTCTACTCATGTAATCACCAAACATGATTTTCGACATCTTCGGATGCAAGTACATTGCATAAAAGAGCAGGCGGGAATCACTTGCCCTCCATCCGCAAAAACGCCCCATAGGCCCAGCCGACAAGGCCGTTGCCATTATCGATGCGGTACCAGAAATCGGTGAGATCGCCGATGTTCATCTCCCGGTCGCTTCTCTCAAGGACCCTCACCCCTTCCCCGATTTCCAGAAGCCCAAGCATTTCACCTTCCAGGGACGGGGCGCTTCGGACCCGCAGGCGGGAGTTGATGACGGTGGCTTGGGGTTGTGCCAGGCTGGATGATGAAATGCCTGGTATGTCGAACTGTTCATCGATGGGGTCCCAGGTGTTGGGGATGGTGAGCAGTTCGATGGTACCCGGTTCTCCCTTGTAGCTGTAAAAGTACAGATCGCCATTGGCGGTGACCACAGGGGTGCTGTCGACAGCTTCGATATCAATTCGAAATAGTTGTATTATCCAACCCTCAAGGTTAAAAACTGCTACAAAACTTCTTCCGATATTCCAATAAAAATTCCCCTTTGCATCAAAGCCGATAAAGCGTGAACTTGGGTTAAAGGTACTTATGTAGCCATCATACGGCCGCTCAGCAGCATACGGCGGGGGCTGAAGGTCGGCGGTTCTCTCGGCGAAGTAGTCCCGGAAGGGAACCCAGTCATAGGTGAGAAGCCGGCCGGATATAAACAGCCGGCCCTGTTCATCAATGCGAAGCTCGGCATCGTCGGCTTCCCCATAGGTGGCTT
>CAWZYW010000673.1:0-1862 GCA_963966255.1 uncultured Salinispira sp.
AGATATCCCTGGCCAGGGCGAGCAAGGCGATCCGGAGTAAGCCCCGAAGGGCCCGGGCCTGCAGCGCGCTGGAGCTTTCCATCCTGAGGGTGATGTTCAGGGCCTCAGGTCCGGCGAACGGCGACTCAGCCCCGCCGGCGGGAGAGCCCTTCGGTTCCGGATGGCTGAGAACGAATTCGATCCCCCTGATTCCGATGAGCTGACCTCCGAAAAAATCGAAAAGCGGCGAATCGGCTCCACGGCCGACGCCCAGGGCGACCCGGTCATTTGCAGCTTCCGGATTTTCCTTAGCGGAAGACAAAGCCTGCTCTCGAAGGGTTTCCAGAATCCCGTCCGCCGCGGAATCATCGAAGCCCCGGCTGATCCGGTACAGGCCCGCTTCGCTGAGCTCAAGCACCAGCGGCGGCCCGACTTCGGACGGAAGCTCCCAGCGGGGGCGCCGCATGGCTCCGAAGAAGCGGGGCGCCGGGAGGAATCCGGCCTGTGCCAGCGGATCCTCGAGGATACCGCTGGGAATGCCGGCGGATACATAGGCCAGAAAGGGCCCGCTTTCCCCCGAACCCGTCGCATCGGAGCCGCGGCCAAAGGATGCCGGAGGGATAATCGCTATTCCCTGCTTAAGAAGTCCGACGGCCAGGGCCGCGGGTATCCGCCCTCTGCCCAGCGCCGCCGAAAGGCTTGCGCTGCTGAGACCGGTGGCATCGAAATGGATTACCGCGAACCCCTGATCGGTCAGCTCCGCGAAATGCCCAGGCTGGGCCAGAGCCACATCCAGGCCGATACCTCCGCCGGCGGGAACCGGCGCCGCCGACAGGCCTGGCAGATCGCCGCTGGCGCAGCTGCCCAGGCCCAGCAGGCCGGCGGTCACAAACAGTCCAACAAAAAACAGCGCCCCGACCCCCGGCCGCGGCGCTGTTTCCTTTTTAATACGGCGGATCATCAGTCCACCACGCTCAAGGTGAGGCTGACCTTGGCTTCGCCGGATTCCAGCTCGGCGGCCTGAACTTCGCTGGAAATCTCCAGGTTGTCGCAGAGCACCTCGGCTTTGACGTAATCCTCGAAATTCCCGATGGACTCGGCCAGCTCCCCCGCGGCGTTGATCACCAGATTGATCCGGTCGGTGACCTGAAGTCCGCTATCCTTGCGCATGTTCTGTATGCCCCGCACCAGGTCCCGCACCAGGCCTTCCTGCCGAAGTTCTTCGGTGACCACCGGATCGAGGGCGACGGTGAGGCTGCCTTCGTTGAGAACCTTCAGTCCCTCTTTTTCTTCCCGCTGGACAATGATCGAGTCGATGGTGAGATCGATGCTGTCGCCGGCCACGTCCAAACTCAGGGTGTTGCCGTCCAGGAGGCTCTGGATCTCGCTGCCGCTGAATTTCGCGATGGCCGCCGCGGCTTCCTTCATGTCCTTGCCGAGCTTCCTGCCAAGCTCACGGAAGTTCGCCTTTGCGCTGTATTCCACCAGATCTTCTTCATTATCGCGGAAAATGACTTCCTTGACGTTAAGCTCTTCCCGGATGATGTCTTCCATTTCGATAAGGATGTTCTTCTCGTCACGGTCGCGGGTCACCAGGTGGATGGCGTTCAGGGGCTGTCGGACTTTCAGATTGTGCATGCTGCGGATCGCCCGGCCCATGCTAACCGCCTGCTGAGTGAGGGCCATTTTGTGTTCCAGTTCGGCATCCCTGCGACCGGTCTGCACCTCGGGGAAATCGCACAGGTGCACTGATTCGCTCATGCCGTCGGTCTTCAGATTCTGATAAATTTCCTCGGTGATAAACGGCACGAAAGGCGCCGCGACCTTCACCAGCTCTGTCTCTTATACACATCTCCGAGCCCACGAGACCGAGGCTGATCTCG
>CAWZYW010000674.1:0-1854 GCA_963966255.1 uncultured Salinispira sp.
GGCTGACCGAGATTCCCAGCCACTGGTTTATCTGCAGGGCCACCGGGCGGAGTGCATCAGTGGTGACGCCGTACAACCAGGTGAAAAAAAACACCAGAACCACCAGGGGGAAGATCACCGCGACCCCCCCGATGAAAATGGTGCTGAGCAAGCGCGTTAGTTTTTTCATCGAATCCTCCCGAATCCCGGGAGGACCCGGGATTATTTTTCGCTGAAGCCCGCCATGGCCCTCATTTTGGCCGCAGGGCCTTCCATGGCGCCCCGCTTGTCGTGGATGATCGCCTGAACGCCGGTGGCCAGACCGTAGAGGTTGATAAAACCGGTGGCGTCGCTGTGATCATAACTCGACTCGCCGAAGCTGGCCAGATCTTCAATATACAGCGAATAGGGACTCTTGCGACCTACGATGGTGATATTCCCCTTGTACAGGGTCAGGCGGACTTCGCCGGTGCAAAACCTGGTTGCGGCTTCCATATAGGCATCCATACTTTCCCGGAAGTGGCCGAACCATTTGCCCGCGTAGACAAGATCGGCGTATTTCAGAGCCAGGACGTTTTTCATCGACAAGGTGTCGAAGTCCATGGTGATCATCTCGAGCTCCCTGAGGGCCTTGTGGAGAATGGTGCCCGCCGGGGTTTCGTATACCCCCCGGCTTTTCATGCCCACCAGACGGGTTTCCACCAGGTCAGCCCGACCCACGCCGTGGGCGCCGCCGATTTTGTTCAGTTCCTCCAGCATGGTCACCGGATCCAGGTGCTTGCCGTTCAGCGCCACCGGGAATCCCTTTTCGAACTCGATCATGAGTTCCGCTTCTTCGTCTGGCGCGTCTTTTGGATCGACGCTGAGCTGGAACATGTCCGGTTCGGGGCGGTTCCAGGGGGTTTCCAGGGGCCCGCCTTCATGGCTCATGTGCCAGATATTCCAGTCGCGGCTGTAGATGTTCTTTTTGCTGATGTTCCCGATGGGGATATCGTGCTTCTGCGCGTAGTCAATGGCCTGTTCCCGGCTGGTGATGTCCCACAGCCGCCAGGGGGCGATGATGTCCAGCTCCGGGGCAAGGGCCTTGTAGGTGAGCTCGAAGCGCACCTGGTCGTTGCCCTTCCCGGTGCATCCATGGGCCAGGGCATCGGCATCTTCCTTCAGGGCGATTTCCACCTGATGCTTGGCCTGAAGGGGCCGGGCGATGGAGGTGCCCAGCAGGTACTTGCCTTCGTAAATCGCCCCGGCCCTGAGCATGGGCCACAGGTAATCCTTTGCAAATTCCTCACGGGCGTCGATGATGTACAGCTTGGATGCCCCTGAAGCTTTGGCCTTGGCTTCCATAGCGTCCCAATCTTCGCTCTGACCCACGTTGACGCATACCCCTACGATTTCCGGGTTGTCGTAGTTCTCTTTGAGCCAGGGAATGATAATCGAGGTATCCAGGCCCCCGGAGTAGGCAAGCACGATTTTCCGCAGTGATTTTTTCGGTTCTCTCATAAAACTCTTCCTAATACTGTTCTGACGATTGTTTCCATTTCGTCTATGTGTTTTCGTTCAATGATAAGCGGCGGCGCAAGCCGCAGTACGTCGCTGCCGGCCCGAAGGACCAGCAGCCCTTCGTCCATGCACGTCTCGATGATTTCCGGCAGCCGTTCGCCGTCGGTGACCCGCAGCCCTCTGAGCATTCCCAGGCCCCGGACCGCTTCGCCGGCGACGAAGAAAGCGGGGAATGCGTCCCGCAGTGCTTCGAGCCTCTGCTCCAGATAGGCCGACCGTTCCCGAACCCCGTCGAGAAAGCCCGGCGCGGTGATTTCGTCCCAGATCCGGTTGGCCACGGCGCAGGTCACCGGCCCTCCGCCGAAGGTGCTGGCG
>CAWZYW010000675.1:0-1852 GCA_963966255.1 uncultured Salinispira sp.
GGTCGTATGGCCCAGTCGGGACGAAGTGGGCAGCAATACGCGTGTCGTTCTGGTCTCCATCGCCCTTTTTGCTGTGGCCCTGGGCCTGGTGGATTTTCTTCTGGCCAATATCGTCGATCTGATTTTCTAAATCATTCCGCACGGCGGAGTTCCGGTGAAAAAGCGGGGCGACGACGACTTTCGGGGGGGGAAGCATGGCGAAAAGCTGGTACGTGCTGCACACGTTTTCCGGGCACGAAAATAAAATTGAACGAAACATCAAGAAAATGATGGAGGACGGAGAACTCGGCGAGGCGGTGACTGATATCAAGGTGCCATCCGAGAAGGTCGTCGACGTCAAAGATGGAAAACGAAAAGAGCGCATGCAGAAGGTGCTGCCGGGGTATATCCTCCTTGAGATGGATCTGCCGGATATCGGGTGGAAGCAGGTCTGCGCGAACATCCGCAGGATCCAGGGGGTTACCGGCTTCGTGGGAAGCAGTTCCAACGCCAAGCCCCAGCCCATAACCACCGAAGAAGCCCGGAATCTCCTGGCCCGCATGGGCGAAATCAAGGGCGACAGCAGCTATCGACCGAAGCAGAGCTACGCGGTCGGTGAAACCGTTCGGATTATCGACGGTCCCTTCGAAACTTTTACCGGTACGGTGGAAGAAGTGCAGGACGACAAGAACCGCCTGAAGGTAATGGTGGGGATTTTTGGTCGAAACACCCCCGTAGAGGTTGAATTCCTGCAGGTTGAAAAGGTATAAATAGCGACCCGGCAACGGGTTGTATAAAAATTCCGAAGGATTGCGATTCCGCTTCCTTCGTCGTCGCCGTCGGCGACGGATTATCTGGTGGGAGTCCGGAGGAAAAACCGGACGTTTGTACCACGAGGAGCATACATGGCTAAGAAAAAAGTCACCGGAATGATCAAGCTCCAGGTGCCCGCGCAGAAGGCCACTCCGGCCCCCCCTGTCGGTCCCGCGCTTGGTCCCCACGGGGTCAGTGCGCCCCAGTTCGTTCAGCAGTTCAATGACGCTTCGAAAAATGTCGAAGCCGGTCTGCTGGTTCCCGTCGTTATTACCGTCTACCAGGACAAGAGCTTTACGTTTGAACTCAAGAGTCCTCCGGCAGCGGTCCTCATCAAGAAGGAGCTGGGTCTCGCGTCCGGTTCCGCCGAGCCCCACAAGGTGAAAGTAGGTACTATCACCCGGGATCAGCTGAAGAAGATCGCCGAAATAAAGATGGCCGACCTCAATGCCAATGACATCGATGCCGCCATCAATATCATTGCCGGTACCGCCCGTTCCATGGGCGTCAAGGTGGAGGGATAATCGATGAAACGCGGAAAGAATTACCAAGGCGCCGTCGCAACCTATGACAAGGCGCAAGCCTATACCACCGAAGAAGCCGTAAAGCTGGTGAAGGAGATGTCCTTCGCCAAGTTCGATGAAACCGTCGAGCTTTCCCTGCGGCTCAATGTGAAGAAGAGCACCACCATCCGGGATACCCTGGTCCTGCCCAATCAGTTCAAGACCGAGAAAAAGATCCTGGTTTTCGCCAAGGGTGATAAAGCCCAGGAAGCTCTCGACGCCGGCGCCGCCTTCGTCGGAGACGACGATCTGATTGCGAAAATCAAGGATGGCTGGCTCGATTTCGATGTAGCCGTTGCCACCCCCGACATGATGAAGGACGTAGGACGTCTCGGCCAGATTCTCGGTCGCCGCGGCTTGATGCCCAACCCCAAGACCCAGACCGTCACCTTCGACGTGGCAGCTGCCATCAACGAATTGAAGAAAGGCCGGGTTGAGTTTCGATCCGATAAAACCGGCGTTGTGCATCTCGCGGTCGGCAAGGTATCCATCGAGCC
>CAWZYW010000676.1:0-1850 GCA_963966255.1 uncultured Salinispira sp.
CAGGAGGAACTGCCGCTCTGCACCGCATTGGCCTCGTAGCCCGACAGCTCCAGGAGAAAGAGCACCATGCCTACCGTGAGCTTGCTGGCGATCTTCCGCATGAAACCGACGATGCTGTAGTAGAGCCCTTCCTGGTTGCGCCCCTTGGCATCGCCGACGTCGATGCTGTCGGGAATCATGGACCATGAAAAAACATGCACTGCTCCCACCCCGATGCCGGCGAATCCGCCGATGATCAGAATCAGGATCAGCGGGGTATTCGGCGTAAAAAGAACGAGAAGTAGCTGCATGGCCAGCCAGAAGGAGGTGCCGATAATAAAGCCTTTGCGTTTATCGGTCCTGGCCGACACCACTTCCCAGCCAGGCAGGGATATCAGGGCTGCGACGAACACCGCACCCATGATCAGCGCGCTCTGGTCGGCCATGTCCAGCCGGTACTTGATAAAATACAGCAGCGTCGCCTGAACCACTTCCACCGCCAGCCAGCTGAACAGAAAAAGCAGCAGCGCCCAACCGAAGGCCCGGTTGGAGCTGATCAGCCGGAACGATTCGCCGAGCCCGGGAAATTTCCCCGCCCGCTCCTGCGGGTTATCCCGGCGATGATCCACCTGGGTTTCCCTGATAAACAAGCCTATGAGGAAAAACGGCAGGAAGCAGAGCGCCGCGGTGACGATTCCGACCCAACGGATCGCCGAGACGTTCTCCGGGACGAACTCCCCGATGACCATCATGGGCAGGGAGAATACCAGCAGGGATCCCAGAATGGAGAATATCATACGGCGTGAAGTCAGGACGTTCCGCTCGTCGTAATCCGCTGTCAGTTCGGGCGTCAGGGCCAGGTAGGGCATGTTCACAAGGGTGGACGCCGATTGAAACAGGACAAGGATTAGCGGGTAATAAAAAAGGCTCGTTTGGGGTGTGAGCCATGAAGGCTGCCACCAGATCAGTACGTACAGAAAAGCATACGGGAGCGCTCCGAAAAGTATAAAAGGGCGCCGGCGCCCGAGCTTCAGGCGGCTGCGGTCCGAAAGGGCTCCCATCACCGGATCGGTGATGGCGTCCCAAACGCCGCCTATGATAATAAACAGCGAAGCATAGCCCGCCTGTATCCCCACGGTGTCGGTGAGGAATATGGCGAAGAAGGCCCCGATGGAGGTGTTCGCCAGGCTGAAGGAAAGGTCCCCCGAACCGTAGAGCCATTTTACCGATTCTTTCAAACGCTTCACAGCACTTCCCTGGTGCGGAGGATTTCACGGGGCTTGGATCCGTTGGCGGGCCCCACGATGCCCATCTCCTCCATTTCTTCGATAAGCCTGGCCGCCCGGTTATATCCGATGCTCAAGCGGCGCTGAAGATAGCTGGCGGATGCCTTGTTCGCCGAGATTACGATATCGATGGCCTTTTGCATCAGGGGGTCGTCCAGTTCGCCGGCATTGATGGAGCTCTCATCCTCTTCGATGAAAATTTCATCATCGATATAGTCGGGGCTGCCCATTTCTTTGACGTGCTTCACCACTTCTTCAACTTCCGCCTCGGAGAGAAAGGCTCCCTGGATCCGTTTCGGAAAGGGATCCCAGCTCGAGGTGAACAGCATATCGCCCTTGCCCAGCAGCTTCTCAGCTCCGACCGCGTCTATGATGATCCGGCTGTCCACCTTACTGGCCACCATGAATGCGATTCGGCTGGGGATATTGGCTTTGATAAGACCGGTGATCACGTCGGTGGAAGGCCGCTGGGTCGCGAGAACCAGGTGAATGCCCACCGCACGGCTCATGGCCGCCAGCCGCGCCAGGGTGGATTCCAGTTCCTTGCCGCTGGTGGCCATCAGGTCGGCGAACTCATCCACCACC
>CAWZYW010000677.1:0-1850 GCA_963966255.1 uncultured Salinispira sp.
CCCGACGGCCACCGGGGCGATCAATAATGCGGTCATAGTCATTGAGTATTCCTCCTTACTGAACCTGGAGCATGCCGGAGAATCCGATAAACGCCATGGCCATGAACCCGATGGTGATCATGGTGATTCCCGGGCCCTGGAGGCCGGCGGGAACCGGTGCCTTGTCGGTTTTCTTGCGGATCGCCGCCAGGGCCATGATGGCCAGCCACCCGCCCAGACCCGAACCGAAAGAGGAAATCAGGCTCTGGGTGAAGGGGTAATCGCGAATCTGCATGAACAGGCTTACCCCGAGAATGGCACAGTTAACGGTGATCAGCGGCAGGAAAATACCGAGGCTCATATAGAGCGCCGGGCTTACCCGATCGATGATCATCTCCAGCATCTGCACAACCGCCGCGATGACGATGATAAATACAATAAAGCGCAGATATTCAAGGCCAAGTGGTATCAGGATGAAGTGCAACACCGCCCAGTTTGCCGCTGTGGTGATTACCAGGACCAGCGTGACGGCCATGCCGAGACCGTTGGAGCTCTTTATATCCTTGGAGATCGAGATAAACGAACACATTCCCAGGAAGTTGGCCAGGAGGATGTTCGAGGTGAATATCGATGCGAAAAACAGGCTGAACGGATTAAGTACCGGGCTCATTTATTACCTCCCTGGGCTGCTTCGTCTTTGAGCATGATGGATTTCGCAATCCACAGCAAAATTCCCACCATGAAGAATGCGCTTGGGGCAACCACCATGATGGTCCAGTTATAGCCGCCATCGGTGAATGCCTGGGGAAACACCCTGAATCCGAACAGGGTGCCGAATCCGAGCAATTCCCGGAAGAAGGCGATCAACATCAGGACCGACATATAACCCAGCCCGCTGGTGAATCCGTCCCAGAAGGAAATAAGGGGCGGGTTGCTCTGGGCGAATGCTTCGGCGCGGCCCATGATGATACAGTTGGTAATGATTAGTCCGACGAAGGGACCGAGGTTCTTGCTGATTTCCGGGCTGAAAGCCTTCAGCAGCAGATCCACGATGATCACGTAGAAGGCGATCACCAGGGTCTGGACGATCATCCGCACCTTGCGGGGAATCAGCTTCTTGATGATGGAAATGGTCAGGCTGGAAAACGCGGTTACCAGCGTGACCCCGATAGTCATGATGGCGGTGTTGGTTAACAGGTTGGTCACCGCCAGGGTGGAACAAATGCCCAGTATCTGAATCAGAATCGGGTTATTGTCCCAGATATTATTCTTTAATACGTCTCTTGCCTGGCCCATCAGAGCCCTCCCACGATGTTTTTCATATCCCGGGCCGCGCTGGACACGATGCCCTTCATTGCCTCGCTGGTTCGGGTTGCCCCGGTAACCGCGTCAACCTGCGCGTCGTCCTTATCTTCGGCGGCGCCGGTACCGGCGGACGCCAGACCGATATCCTCCCCGGCGAAAACGGCATCGGGGATGAACTGACCGGCGAACTGTTCTTTGTACCAGTCTTCGGTAATGCGGCCACCCAGGCCCGGAGTTTCATTCTGTTCGATGATTTCGAGGCCGACGTAACGGTCGACTTCCTGATTAAAGCCGATGACGACCTCGATGTTTCCCCAGAGTCCCGCGCCGTTGGTTCGCAGGGCGTAGAGGGTTTCTCCGCCGTTATTCGTTTCATACCAGGTCATGCCGTCGGTGACGTTTTCCTCTACCGCATCGTATTTGGCGAAAATGTCCTGGCGGTCCAAGGGGTCATAACTAATGCTCAGCGCACTCAATACCGCACGGGCGGAGGCCAGCTGATTGTTCTCCTCAACGATATCAAGGGTGCCGATATTCGCGAATGCGAGTAGCAGCTGTCTCTTATA
>CAWZYW010000678.1:0-1849 GCA_963966255.1 uncultured Salinispira sp.
GCCCTGGACCAGCTGCGGCAGTATTTTTAACAATTATGAGAAGCGTTTCCGAAGCCGGTGAGGTACCAGGCAAATCGAGCACCGGCGATTTTTACGACCGGCTTCCCGCAGTAGACAGTTTCAGCGCAGGCCTGGGCGGCATGAGCGCTCCGGTCCCCGATGACTGGTACGTGGTGATGACCGATGTGGTTTCCTCGACGAAGGCTATCGAATCCGGTAAGTATAAAACGGTGAACATCGCCGGATCGCTGCCCATCATCGCGATCGCCCGGGTCATCGGAACCCTCCGGCGTCCGTTCGTGTTCGGAGGGGACGGAATGACGTTTCTGGTGGGACCCGAGCATATCGCTGAGGTACGCCGGGTCCTGGCGCGTGTGGTCAGGGATATCGGCAATCTCTACGATCTTGAGGTTCGGGCGGTAAGCATTCCGGTTAAGCTCCTCTACCGGGACGGCGGAGCCATTTCCGTTTCCAAGGTCAAGGTGAGCGATCAGTACTACCAGGCCTTCCTGCGGGGTTCCGGAGTGAAGCTTGCCGAGGACCTGATGAAATCCGTCAGCCCGGAGGCCGCTTCGTTTCGAATTCCCGTCGCGGAAGATCAGGAGAGCGTGAACTACGAGGGCTTTACCTGCCGGTGGGCGGACGTCCCCAGCGCCACCGGCATTACCGCGGCGCTCATCGTGGAACCCCGGGAGTCCGGGGATCCTGCGGCCATTATGGCATCGATAGAGGAAATCCTCGGCAGCGACGAAAGCTATCACCCTCTGCGGGTGGAAAGCATGCGCATGGGGGGCGGCGACAGCACCTGGAGGGAACCCTTCCGGGTAAACAGCGGAGGGCGTAAAAATCTCCGCTATCGCATCGGCACATTCTTCGAATCCATCATGATCTTCATGATCCGCCTGGTCTATGCCCTAAAAATCCCCATCCGTTCCGGAATCAACGAAGTGTGGCGGGTGAAAGAGCAGAATATCGAAAACCCGGACTTCCGGAAGTACGAGGAAGCGATAAAAATGATCATTTCCCTTGAGCGGGATCAGCTGACACGCCTGCGGGATATGCTGGAAACGGCCCGGCAGGCCGGAAGCCTGTATTTCGGAATTCACGAAAGCGACAAGGCCCATCTGACCTGCATCGCCACGGTGGAAACCGGCGACGATGTCCACTTCGTCGATGCGGCGGACGGAGGCTATGCGCTGGCCGCCAAGGAGCTCAAGGCTCAGAAGATGGCGTGATCCTCTTCCTCGAATTATTATCGCGGGGATCCTCGACGGACTGAAGCATTGGAGAAAAACCTAAATTGATCGGATAATCCGGGTTTTACTGCCGATTGGAGCATGGTCCAGCTGACATTGGGGGACCACCTTCTTTTGTTTGACTTTGATCGATCAAGGCTCTAGAATAAACCCGTACCATAACTTAAGGAGCTATCATGTCGAAACTTTCCAGTACCTACATGGGTATTTCTCTGAATAACCCTCTGATCGTCGGGGCCTGCAGCCTGACATCAAACATGGACGCCATCCGCAAAATCGAGGACAAAGGCGCCGGTGCGCTGATTATCAAGAGCCTGTTCGAAGAGCAGATCCAGTACCAGAGCCAGAGCCACGACGAAGACCTGCATATGTATGACAACTGGCATGCCGAAATGCAGAGCATCTTCCCCGAGGTGGAGCACGCCGGTCCCGACGAACATCTCATGTGGACCCAGCGGGCAAAGGAAGCGGTGAAAATTCCCGTCATCGCCAGTCTCAACGCCATCAACACAAAAACCTGGGCCGATTGGGCGGTGAAGCTCGAAGAAACCGGGGTAGACGGCCTGGAGCTGAACTTTTTCGCCATTCCCAAC
>CAWZYW010000679.1:0-1847 GCA_963966255.1 uncultured Salinispira sp.
TATGATCTGGCGTGCCCCCGATAAATCCGAAAAACAAACCATGCGGCCAGCAAGGATAGCGCCCCGAAACCCACGCCGATAGAACCCTGAACCCTGAGTAAGAGCGTAAATGCGGTGATCAGAAGAATAAAGACCATGGCGAGGGTTCCGATTGCCCGCGGGTTTCCCTTCACCTTAAAACGGTATACCATGCCCGTATTCTACCGAAGTTTCCCCGACGGAAACAAGAGAGGCCTCATGAAAATAGAAGTATTCACCGATGGCGGCTGTATCGGAAATCCCGGACCCGGCGCCTGGGCCTATGTTATAGATGATCGCAATGGTCGCATCGAGGGCTCCGGATATAACCCGGAGACCACCAATAATCGTATGGAGTTGACAGCGGTTATTGAAGTTCTTTCGTTTCTCCGAGAATCAGCTGGCAGTGATGCGGAGCAATCGAGGCAATTTGTTATCCATACTGATTCTCAATATGTGAAGAACGGTATTACTCAATGGATCCACAACTGGAAGCGCAACGGGTGGAAGACCGCAGCGAAAAAACCGGTAAAAAATCAGGATTTGTGGATGAAGCTCGATGTGCTGAGTACTGAGATCCAACCCGAATGGACCTGGGTAAAAGGCCATGCCGGAATTGAATTAAACGAACGCTGTGATCAGCTGGTTCAGGAGGCAATTGCCGGTCACGGTGGCAAATAGTCAGACGAAAAACGAATCCCCGCGGCATTCTGCGGCGTAAAGCTGACAGGAGGTGCCATGCGGGTTGGCTGCTTCGCCGCTGTAGGCTATGAAGGTGTCCCGGTAGAAGTCGAGTGCGACATTACCCGCGGTTTGCCCGGCTTTGCAATAGTGGGCCTGGCGGGCTCTGCGGTTCAGGAATCACGTCAGAGGGTACTGTCGGCAATCAGGTCCAGCGGCCTCAAAGCACCCCGGGACCGGGTTCTTGTCAATCTCAGCCCGGGAAATTTACCGAAGGAAGGCGCGGCCTTCGATCTGGCCATCGCTGTCTCACTCCTTCAGGCTTCAAAGCAGCTTCCCTCGGTATCTGACGAGCAGACCTGCCTGTTTATCGGCGAACTCGGCCTCGACGGCACAATTCGGGCCACCGAGAACGATGTGGCGGCACTGCTGTCTCCCGCCGCCAGGAATTATTCCCGGATTTTCCTTTCCCGGAGTCTCGCCGAGAAAGCTTCCGAGCTCCCCCTCAACGGGCTTCCCCTCAGCTTTTGTCGTGACCTGAAGCAACTGGTAAGTCTTTTCCAATCCTATTCAGATCTGTCCCAGGCTCCGGTTTCAGTTCGCGATATAGAGCCGTCGACATCTTGTTCGAGCCGCGACGGCAGTGAGGTGAAACAAGTCGATCCGGCCATTCCTTCGGAAACGGATATGCTGATCATTGCTCCCCATATCCTCCGGGCCCTGTCGCTGGCAGCTGCGGGCATGCATAATCTATTGCTGTACGGTCCTCCCGGCTCGGGCAAAACCAGCGCCGCCCGTGCGTTGGAATCATTGATGCCCGCAGAGAGCGGAGACATGCGAGTTGAACAGTTCAGGATTCACGGACGGCACGCTCCTTTGGCTCTCGGGCGATTTCCTGGAAACGGTATGATACGCACTTTTCGGGAACCTCATCACAGTTCATCCGCCGAGGGGATTCTCGGAGGAGGCCGCTTACTGCGTCCCGGTGAGCTTTCTCTGGCCCACGGCGGGGTCCTTTTGATGGATGAAGCCCCGGAATTCCATCGAAATGTTCTACAAAATCTGAGGGAACCTATGGAGCAATCCTGGATTCGTCTTATCCGGGCGGATTCGGCAACTGCCTATCCGTGTAAAGCCCTTATCGCGTT
>CAWZYW010000680.1:0-1840 GCA_963966255.1 uncultured Salinispira sp.
TTCTCATCCAGCGCCATAGCCCACTCCCAGAGGGTTCCGTCGGCATCTGCCGGTTCACGGATCCATCCCTGCGGGGAAACCTGATCCCGGCCTTTCAGTGGCAGCCATGAGGGATGCTCGGAATTTCTGCGAATAAACGGCGCTTTCCCGAAAGAATCGGCAATCCAGTGAGGACCCAGTACGTATTCACCCCTGGCCTCCACCAGGAAGAAGAACCCCGCCAGATCCCAACCGTCGTGATCCACGGCAGTTTTTGACAGGCTCAGCAGGGCTTCCCAATAGTCGGCCCAGGGGACTTTCAAATCTGATAGAAGGCGTCGGCGGTATTCATCATCGCAAAACAGCACAGCTCAGTATACGGCACGGGAGATAGTCTCTCAAGCGAAGTATATCCCGTTTCCTTTGTCCCCGGCTTAGTAGTATTATGTGGCCATGATCAGAATGAACGAAAGCTACAATAAACTTCAATCCTCATATCTGTTTTCGACCATCGCCCGGAAAGTCTGGGATTTCCAGGATGCGAACCCCGATTCGGACATCATCAAGCTCGGCATCGGCGATGTAACTCACGCCCTGTCCAAGCCGGTCCTCGAAGCCTTCCACCGGGGTGTAGACGAGCAGGGTTCCGACCGGTCATTCCGGGGTTACGGGCCAGAACAGGGATATGACTTCCTCCGCGAAGCGGTGGCCAGGGTCGATTTCCGGCAGCGCGGGTGTGAAATTTCCGCCGACGAAGTATTTATATCCGACGGGGCAAAATGCGATACCGGTAATTTCCAGGAACTCTTCGCGGACGATATCAGCATCGCGGTTCCCGACCCGGTATATCCGGTATATGTCGATACCAACGTAATGGCCGGACGGACCGGAACATATGCCGATGGCCGTTATGAGGGTCTGCATTACCTGGAAGGTACGGAGGAAAACGGATTCGTGCCTGCTCCCCCGGTTGAGCGATACGACCTGATATATCTCTGTTTCCCCAATAATCCGACCGGTGCGACGGCGACCCGGCAACAGCTGAGTGATTGGGTCGAGTACGCCCGGCGGGAAGGGTCCATCATCCTGTTCGATGCGGCATATGCGGAATTCATCAGGGATCCCAGTCTGCCGCGCTCTATTTACGAAATACCCGGAGCCCGCGAAGTTGCGGTGGAATTTCGCAGCTTCTCGAAGACCGCCGGGTTTACCGGGACCCGATGCGCCTACACCGTGATACCCACTGAATGCATGGTGGCCGACAGTAAGGGTGAAAAGCACAGCCTCCGGGATTTGTGGCTCCGTCGGCAGAGCACCAAGTTCAATGGCGTGAGCTATCCGGTTCAGCTGGCCGCGGCAGCGGTGTACAGCGAAGAAGGCCAGGAAGCTGTCCGCCGGCAAAGTGATTATTACCTGGAAAATGCGCGGCTGATCCGGGAGAGCATGACCGCCCTCGGGTTCGCGGTTTGGGGCGGGGACAACAGCCCCTATGTTTGGGTGAAAGCCGGCGGATCAAGCTGGGATTTATTCGACCGTCTGTTGGAGAAGGCAGGAGTGGTTACCACGCCGGGAGCCGGATTTGGTACCTGCGGCGAGGGATACATTAGAATTTCGAGCTTTAATCACCGGGAACAGGTCGAAACGGCCCTGAAACGCATCGCAAGGGCGTTCGCATGAACGATTCTATAGTGCCCCCAAAACAGCTGATAAACCCGCTTTCAAGCCACCGCAAACTCAGGAACATCGACCTTTAGGTCAAACACTGGTGTCTTCCAGATACGATGCCAGGTTTTCCACTGGCTGATGTCCAGCACCAAGTGATGCACAAAGCTGCGCCTGGTGAACATCCCTCGCCGTATCG
>CAWZYW010000681.1:0-1834 GCA_963966255.1 uncultured Salinispira sp.
CCGCCCGTTCCCCCGCCTCACCGGGCCACGGAAGCCGCCCTATCCCTCCGTGGGCCTGCCTGTGCTGGGGGATGTGGGTGCTGTGGCGCATCAGCGGACCAGGCGGGTCGCAGGAATCGGCGAGGAATTTTGGATTTGCCCCCCAGGCGGCACTGTCTCCGGGAACTGCTACCGCCAGCGCAAGAATCTTGCGGGACAGCCGGCTGGCTGCCGGCGGCATTCCCATGCTCGAACTGGAAATAACGCAAATCGAAGGAAGCCGCGGGGTCAGGGTTTCCGCAGACGACCTGAGCCTGACCTGTCCAGCGACGGCAAGCGCTTATCGGGGGCAGCGGGTGCAGATGGAGATCGAAAGCCGGATTCAGCCCGATGGCGGATTTGTGGTGGTAGCCGTACCCGGCAGCATCATCTTCCAGGATTCTTCGGGGATTTCGGCGGCCAGAATGAGGATTCTTCAGAGGGTGGACGGCAATCTGAGAGCACAGCCCCTGAAAATCCGGAACTATGTCAGGGCGGTGGTCCTTGGAGACCGCAGCGGCCTGGGTACCGGTCTTACCGGAATGTTCCGGCAGGCGGGATTGATGCATATGCTGGTGCTCAGCGGCTTTCATCTCGGCATCATGTACGTTGTGGTTCGCAAGCTCCTGCCGGGAGTTTTCGGTCCGTTCATCCGCGAACTGCTGTCCCTCACGGCGGTATGGGGATTTATCTGGATGGTGGGCCCCGGACCCTCGGCGTACCGTGCCGCCGTATCAATCAGCATACATGCGATGATCCGGCTCAGCGGCTGGCGGATCAGCAGCGACCATCAGCTGGCCATCATCTGGATGCTTATGCTCGCCATCGTTCCCCGCTGGGCGCGAGATATGGGAACCTACCTTTCCTTTGCCGCGATCTGGGGGCTGAGCCAACTCAGCGGCCCGCTGGAATTGCTGCTTCATCGGCTGAATTACCGGCTGGCAACAATACGGGCTTTTCATGGCCCTGGCCGAGCAGGTTTGTTCCGTCGAATTGCCGGCATTATCCTACCCTCTGTCGCCGCCCAATTGGCGGTGGCGCCCCTGACATTGGTTTTTTTCTCCACAGCTTCACCCCAGGGAATCGCGGCGACGCCAGTCATCTTGCCGCTGTTTTACCTCAGCATCGCTCTGTCGACGGCACTTTTACTGATACCCGCCGGGCTTCCCGCCATCGGGCTGCTGATTTCCCGGCTGCTCAGCGCGATTATCCGGCTGATCGAAATTTTGTGCATTCCCTTCGCCGCCGTCGGTTCATGGATCGATGGGGTGCCGATGGGCATTTTGTGTTTCGGGATGCTGGTCATTTGGGCTTTGATGGCCTGGTTCATCCTCGATTGCTCGCGGAGTGGGCTTCTGGTATCATGCAGCCATGTTGAATTACGACTCGGTGGCGGAACTTCGGCGCTTCCTGCAGGACCGGGGCATGGGAATGCAGAAAAAATTCGGACAGAACTTCATGATCAATCCGTCGGTGAGGGAAAAAATCGTATCGCTGATGCCGCCGCTGGATGGATCGCAGGTCTGGGAGGTGGGTCCCGGGCTCGGGGCAATCACCAGGCTGATGCTTGATCGGGGCGCCTGTCTCACGGTTTTCGAGATCGATCGCGGATTTATTTCCGCTCTGAAGGAGATATTCGCCGTAGAGCTGGAGGACGGGCGGCTGGGTATCATCGAAGGCGATGCCAAGAAAACTCTGAAGGTACAGCCGTCCACCCCGGATTTCATCGTCGGGAACCTGCCGTATAATGTGGGGTCGGCCATCATCGCCGATCTGATCAGCTCTGGAGCCGGGGCATTCCCTATGGTTTTCACAC
>CAWZYW010000682.1:0-1829 GCA_963966255.1 uncultured Salinispira sp.
TCCCTGGGCGAACCAGTTTCCGATGATCTCCTCCGAATGTCCCGAATGCGTGGACCAGCGGCCGTACACGTCGGCGGTGTCGAAAAAATTGATGCCCAGATCCAGAGCCCGATCCATGATGGCGAAGCTGTCCTTTTCGCTGGTCATCCAGCCGAAATTCATGGTCCCCAGGCAAAGATTACTGACCAATACTCCATGCTTTCCCAGGCGCTTGCTTTGTACCGACATTAGATCTCCTTCTCCCGAATCACCGGTATCAATATACCTTTTGATCCGTTCATCATCCGTGTTATTATTAGTTGATGTAATCAACTTTATAGTCAGTATAGCATGAATCGCCTTTTAACTGGAGGAAAACGATGGAAAACCGGGGCCTGCGCATGGTTGCCGTTAGAAGGCCTGCCAGGGGATGGAGCGAGACGCTGCTTGACGGCGAACTGAATCCTTTTACCAGATATTCCACAGTTTCCTACCCGGCTTTTATGCTGATGTATTACTATATTCTCTGGGAGAAAATAAACGAATCCCGGGAGGAGCTATCAAAACTTTACCGCTGCTTGATGAGATCCGTTGGGCCGATCCGTTGATAGAGGGACACACCGACCAGGATCTGGAAAAGGAATTAAAACGATATATGTACGCCGGATTATATCCCGATGTGTTGCGGCGTCTGGCCTGGCGTCCCTGGCTAGCCCGGGCGGAAGTCCGCTGCTTCCGTCCGATGGTATCGAAAATTTCCCCGGATCTGGCTGCTCTGACTCTTTTTATTTCCTGTCAGCAGAATTCCTGCCGTTATTGCTACGGAGCGGCCCGATCAATGTTGAAGGTTCTCGGTCTTCCGGAACAGGAAATCCTGGGTATCGAGCGCGCAGCCTATTCAGAGGCTGAGACTCAGCAGCCGGTAAGCACTTTCGTTCGAAAATTGGCTGAAGCTGATCCGCGACCGGGGGCAGCGGAACTTGAATCCCTGAGGGAATCCGGTCTGGATCCGGTGGCAATCGCAGAGATTATCGGGGTGGTCACCGCGGCGAATTTCAGCAATCGCAACTGCACTTTCCTGGCGGTTCCTCCGGAAACGATTCTGGAAAAACAGGCCGGAGGCCTGGTGGGACTGGTACTTCGGCTGATCTGGGGAAAACGAAATGCCGCAGTACGTCCGAGCCGTGAGGACCTTGACTTCGAGGATACGGTTGATCCCTTTTCCCCCTTTGTCGCCCTGCCCTCCGGTACCGCATATGCCCGCTGGCTCCGTTCGGCCATCGACGCCTGTCTCTCTGACGAGGTTATCGGCAGAAACGCGAAACTGTTTATGTTCGCGGTGGTGGCACGCACCCTCCAATCCCCGGCATTCGAACAAGCCTGTGAACAGGCCCTGGAGGGCAGGGGCTGGTCCCGGGAGGATATTCAGTCGGGAATCGAAAGCCTTTCCCCCCGCAATTTCTCACAAAAAGAACTAAACCTGTTAGCCTGGACCCGGGAAACCGTCTGGTATGTGCCCTTCGAGGTTCAGCGAAGAACCGCCGATTTCGCCAGGGAACATACTGATCCGGAATTCCTGGTGGAAGCCGTCGGTACCGCGGCTCTGGCAAACGCCCTGGCACGACTTGGATTACTGATATGAGCTGGCCCGTCGCCTTCATCGTCCTTCTTGCCGCCGGAGTGCTGATGATGACCTTGCTGCTGATCAGGGCGAGAAGAGAGGTCAGCCGGGCGGGTTTGCGTATCGCGGATCTGCAGAAGCAGCTGGAGACCATGGAACTGACCTTCGGCCGTTTCGCCCCAACGGAATTGGTCAGCCGCATCGCCGAGGAGGGCAGCAATATCCAGGC
>CAWZYW010000683.1:0-1823 GCA_963966255.1 uncultured Salinispira sp.
GCTATCTTCTGGACGATGCACCGGACTTTGAGCGCTTTATTTTCGTGACGTCCGAAGAAGCCTTCGATGTCCGCCAATTGATGGCGAGCATCGCGCCCCAGCTCCGGGGAAGCGCCTGGCTCGACCAGGGCATGCTGGAGTTTCCCGAAGATTTTGATGTCTACCGGGTAGACCTGATCAAGCCCCGGGGAACCCGCTAGGAGGCAGTTATGTACAAGCGATTTACCGCGATATTATTCGCCTTATTTATATTGGCCTGCTCCCTCAGCGCCCAGGACGACGGTCCCCAGGGAATCCGCCGCTTCGGACTGTTCGTCGGCGTCAATGACGGCGGCAGCAACCGCCAGCAGCTTCGCTGGGCGGTGAGCGACGCCCGGAAACTCAGCGACGTCATGACCGAGGTCGGGGGAATTCTCCCCGGCGACGCCCTTGTCCTGGAAGATCCGGGAAACCGGGCCATTGACAACGGCTTCGAGCGCATAAACCGCCTCATCGATATCAGCCAGGGCAGCGCCAGGCGTTTCGAATTCGTGTTCTATTACAGCGGCCACTCAGATGAAACCGGCCTGCTCCTGGGCGATGAACACCTCTCATACGCGGACCTCCGGGAGAAAATCCAGCTGGTGAATGCCGACGTGAGCATCGCGATCCTCGACTCCTGCGCATCCGGCGCATTCACCCGGTCAAAGGGAGGGGAGCGCACCCAACCCTTCCTGGTTGGAGATAACTCGGAGATGTCCGGCCACGCCTTCCTGACTTCCAGTTCCGCTGATGAACTTTCCCAGGAATCGGACCGGCTCTCGGCTTCGTATTTCACCCACTACATGATTTCGGGATTGCGGGGCGCAGCAGACCATTCAGGAGACCGGAGGGTCACCCTTAACGAAGCATACGAGTACGCATTCAACGAAACCCTTTCGGTGACCGCCTCAAGCCTCAGCGGACCCCAGCACCCCTCATATAATATTTCACTGTCGGGCTCCGGTGACCTGGTTCTTACCGACCTGAGCAATCCCATCAGCAGTATCGTTTTGGATAGCGATCTGGCCGGGCGCATTTTCGTGAAGAACGGCCGGGGCAACATCGTTGCGGAGATCAACAAAGCAGACGACAAGATCATCGAAATCGCCCTGGATCCGGGGATTTACTCCATCGACATCAACAGTCCCGGCGGCGACTTTTACCAGTATCAGTTCAATCTTTCCTATCGCAGCCAGGAACTGTTGCGACTGCAGGACTTCATAGAAGTCCAACCCGTAGCCAATCGGACACGGGGAGGAGCTCCGGTGGATCCGTTCATCGATCCGGAAAATCCCGTCGAGGGCATACCTGGCGATCCGTCAGGGGACGAAGACGGAACCGCCCAGAACGCAGGCGGTATCCGGGTGCCTCTGGAACAGCCCGTTGAGACCGAGTCAGATCCGTTTTTCGACGATCCCGACGGTTTTTTCGATGATGAGGACGACTTCTTCGATGACGATGATGACTTTTTCAAGGATGACGCTGAATTTTTCGGCAGCCGGCCCCGTTCTCCCTCCGATCTGGTACGACGGGAAAACAGCACGGAAGATGACGTGCCGCTTGATGCTGCGACGGCTTCCGAGGCACCCGCTGCACCCCAGGCTGCATCCGACTCCCCGGATGAGGTGGTTAATCAGGCCGCAACCCTTAAGCGTCTTGAGCCCCGTCAGCCGGTGACTCCCCAGGAAGTGGATTATCGCTATGAACCATTTTACGCGGGTTTCGTGCCCGGCATGGGATTTCCCCAGGGGAACAGCCGACTGATGCACAATAACTTCGCATTTTCCCCGATTATCCTGGAA
>CAWZYW010000684.1:0-1820 GCA_963966255.1 uncultured Salinispira sp.
GTGTATAAGAGACAGTGGATCAGCTCTGCGAGAAGCTTGAAGATTATCAGGCACTCCTGGTCCTGGATAATTTCGAACAGGTTACCGAGGCGGCTCCGCATATCAAAACCTTGCTGCAGCGATGTCCCGGGATCCAAATCCTTATCAGCAGCCGTCATATACTCAGGCTCGATGGCGAACATGAGTATCCGGTGCCGACGATGGGTATCCCGGAAGCTACCCGGAATCTGACTCCCGCCGTCGCCCAGCAGTATGAAGCCGTTTCTCTCTTTATCGAACGGGCCAGAAGCGTAAAACCGGATTTCGCTCTCGATAGTGACAATCTGCAGGATGTGATGGCCATCTGCCGTCAGCTTGACGGAATGCCCCTGGCCATCGAACTGGCCGCATCCCGCATCCGCATGCTGGGGCCGGGAAAAATTCTTGAACGACTGCACAATTCGATCGACTTCTTAAAACGCCGGGGCAACTCCGTTGTTAAGCGGCAGTCCTCCATGGAAGCCGCCATCGACTGGAGTTTCGATCTGCTCGAGCCTGAAGAGCGGGAGGCGTTTCTGCGCTTCGGTCAGTGCCGCGGGGGCTGGTCGATAAATGCGGCGGAGGATCTCCTGGCCGATCTCGAATCGGATCCGTTCGAGCTCCTTGAGTCCCTGATTGATAAATCTCTGGTCAGGATGGGGCGCGGCGAGACCGGCGAAGAGCGCTATTTTATGCTCAACGTCCTCGCCGAGTATTGCAGAAATCGCGGTTCGGCTTTGTCTGACCAGCGCGAATTCCTCCTGCGCTACTGCGCGCATTATACCGGGCAAATGCGGATCGCCATGGACACCCGATTTTCGGAAATCGGCGCCATCCTCCGGGATGAGGGGGCGAATGTGGAATACGCCATGGACTGGTGCACCAGGCATGGGGAGATCGACGCGTTCTCTCAAATGCTGGGGATAGTCTATAATCCGTGGTTCGCTTATAAAACCAGCCGTGATCAGGTGGATCGTTGGCTCGCGGCGCTGCTCGGCATCGATGGCATGACTGATTATCAGAGGGCCCGCTTGCTCAGATTCCGAGGCGTCATCGAATTCTACGACAGACGGATGAATCAGGCCCGGGACTCGTTTATCGCAGCGAAGCATTTTCTCCCGCCGGGAAATACTGAAGATGAAGCTGCCATCATGAATAATCTCGCCCTGGTGTATTCCCGTCTCGGCATGCCGCCTGAAGAGGTTCTCGAACTCCATGATGCCTGTCACCGGCTCAGGCTGGAAATCGGTTCCGTCCGAACGGCGGCCCAATCCAGTGCGAATACCGCCACGCTGCTCCGGTCGATGGGCCGTTTCGAAGAAGCAAGGAGGGCGTTCGAACGGATGGAAGACGAAGCCCGCACGGCGGACGATCCTATGTATGTCAGCTGGGCCCGGCGGGGTCAGGCAGAAATCATGGCCGAAACCGGCGAACTGTCCCAATCCGCTAATATCGCCGCCGCTGAGTTGCGAAATCTCTGGAACAAAATCGAGGATATATCCGCAGTCACCGCCTATGTCATCCTGGCCGGACGGATCGCTCTTCAGGCGGGGCGCAGGGAAACGGTTGCGCTGATAGCCGGGATGGTCGCCTCCCTGGAAGAGCGGGGCGTGTCGTTCGGGGGAGATACGGATGTGCTGGTCCGGTTCAGGACCGAGAGCGATGAGCTTGCCGGATCTGCCGGCTTCGATTCCAGCCGGGAAAGCGGAATGGCAATGAGTGATCCGGAAAAAATCAATAGTCTGCTGTCGTTTTTAGACCTCTTTGGCGGCGAGACCGGTTAATCGGGAGAATCGGAGACG
>CAWZYW010000685.1:0-1818 GCA_963966255.1 uncultured Salinispira sp.
GCAGCGGCGTCGCTGACTACGTTGAAGCCGCCGGGTCCCCTGACGCCTTGCTGTATCTCATCTATCCCCGGGCGTATCGGAGCCTGGTGGAGGATTACGCCGTCGTCGAGGGCGTTCCCACCGGGCTTTTTTACGCCCTGATGCGGGAAGAGAGCCGATTTAATCCCACCGCAGGCAGCCGGGCCAATGCCCAGGGCCTCGGCCAGATCATCCCCAGCACCGGCGAGGATATCGCCCGTCGAATGGGACTGACGGACTATGAACTCCATGAGCCCTCGGATAATATATCGATGTCGGCATTTTACCTGGCCTACCTGCGCGGCCGGTTCAGCGGATATCCTGAAGCCCTGGCGGCCTATAACGCCGGACAGGGCAGGGTGGACCGCTGGCTGAACAGCATCCTGCCGGTGGCCGAAGCGGTTCCGGCGTCGGTGCTGCTTCTGTACCTTCCCATCGAGGAGACCCGGGACTACGTGCCGCGGGTGCTGGAATCCTGGCAGGTATACGAATACCTCTACGGCGGTGATGGTCCCGGTCCTTTCGAGGAGCTGCGGCGGCCCCTTTCTCCCCAGCCGCGGTTTTAGTGACAGGGATTGACCGACGCGCCAACCGGCGATGATAGGAGCGAGTATGAGTATTTTGGAAGCGGCGGCCTTCGGTCTGCTTCAGGGACTGACGAAATTTCTTCCGGTTTCCAGTTCGGGTCATCTGGCGGTGCTGAAGGAAATCTGGGGATATGAAGAGATCTCGATTCTTTTTGACATCCTGCTTCATGTGGCGACCCTGCTCGCGGTGCTGATCGTTTTCCGGAGGCGCATCGGGGCGATTATCGTCAGCCTCTGGCGCTGGCTTCGCCGCCGCGCAGGCGATGAGGACCGGATGCACGTGAGGCTTGCGGCCTATATCATCCTCGCGACCCTGATAACCGGAGTGCTTGGAGTGGGTATTGAGGAACTGATTTCCCCGGGAGAAAACATCAAGCTGGTGAGTGCCCTGTTCATCGTGACCGCCCTGATTCTCCTGGCTACCACCCGGATTCCCAAGGGTAGCATCGATTACCGGGGAATCCGCCCGCGTCATGCCCTGTTTCTCGGTTTCGCCCAGGGCCTGGGGGTGTTCCCCGGAATCAGCCGCTCCGGGATCACCATTTCCGCCGGCCTGTTCGCCGGATTCCGACGGGAGGAGGCGGGTGAATTCAGCTTTCTTCTGTCCATTCCGGCGATACTGGGCGCGGCGGTTCTGAAAATCGGCGACCTGGGGGACCTGAGCGGCAGCATCGGCCTGGCATCCCTGTCGGCAGGAATGCTAGCCAGCCTGCTCAGCGGGCTGGGTGCCCTCCTCGCTCTGATGAGCCTGGTCCGCCGGGGCAAGCTGCATTACTTCGCGTTCTACCTGATACCCCTGGGACTGATTGGCTTAATTTTCCTCTGATTTTTCCGATAGTGATACCGGGAGGGCAGCAATGCGCAGCACGTTCCAGTCCGGAGTCCTTGGCGGCAGCCTGAGCGCGGCAGGTTTATTCCTGCTCGCCTCGGTGATCGGGGGAGCTTTTCCGGCAATACAACAGAGTTTTCTCATCCGCCTCTTTGCGGTTCCCGGTGAGTTCCTGTTTTCCGCGTTTTCATATATGGCCCTGTTTGCCCCTCTTTATCTCATGGGAAACGGCATTCTGATCCTGACCGGCAGGGATAACCGCGTAAGCTTGTACGCCTCGAGCTGGGCACTTATTCCGGTGCTGAGTCTCGCGGTCATGCTTCGCCTGATGATCGATCCGGGATTCGTCCTGACTCCCGTCGGCTCCGCCGCGGTAGCGGCGTT
>CAWZYW010000686.1:0-1813 GCA_963966255.1 uncultured Salinispira sp.
CGAGATCAGCCTCGGTCTCGTGGGCTCGGAGATGTGTATAAGAGACAGGGATATATCGCCGCGTATTAGCGGCGCATCAGTAATCTTCCCGGAATATGCTCCGGTACAGTTCGGGGCGGTACGTCCGTAAAACGAGAAGGGCCCGGAAGGTATTCATGCCGCTGGGTCCTCCGGGCTTTTCCAGATCAAAGTATACCCTCCCTGCATGTTTGCCTTGGTTTGGCCAGGTGCCGTCCTTCCTCTGTTTGCTGATCAGGATATCCAAAGCCTCGTCCATTCGGGGATCATAGGGCCATTGTATTCGCGCCAGGAAGGAGAGGGCTCTGAGGATGTCATATTTCCATCTATTGGGAAATGAAAGCAGGGTCAGCCGCTTGTCGAAAATTTCTCCATCGTGCTCCGATCGGTAAAGCTTCTTGCGAAGCAAAAACTTAACGCCTTCAGCGATGGCCCGGTCGATCTCATCCTTCCGGTACGAAGGATTGAGCTGGCGGTAGTCTTGGAGGGCTTCGAGGGTGCTGATGGTACTGTGTACCGAGCTATGGGTGGCTCCCCGGTACATATCGCAATTGTAGCCCCCGTCTTCGTACCGGGATGAGAGCAGGTAATCCACTATCTGCCGACTCTGTTCTCCGTCGCGGCCGCTATGGCTGTAGATGCTCAACAACATGGCGCTGACGCAAATATCCTGTTTTGTATAGCGATCGCCTTTTACGATCGATCGCTCCCCGATTTTCCGGCCGTCTTCGCCCCATAAATGAAGCAGTAAATCTTCGGAAGCCCGGGAATATATGGGGTTATCACCCGGTACCGCCAGGTTTTTCAGGGTAAGAAGCGTGTAGTGGGTGCTGATCCATTTCGGGCCGTACCATCCTCCGCCCCAGGTTCCGCTGTCCTCATCGTATTCATCCAGGAGACGCTTACCCCAACCTTCCATACCGAGGCGACGGCGGATCGCGCGGATGCGAACCTCGGGGGTATTGCCCAACAGTTCCCGATAGGTCAGATACTGGATGGAAATATCATGTTCAATCAAATAGTCGATAATCAGCATGCTGGTTCCTCCTCTTCCGGCCTTTCCATCCCGGAAGCATTTCCGTACACTGATACCTATCATGAGCAGCAACGCCGAGCAGGTCAACTCATATGCCGCTATTCCAGCCATCACCCGGTTTTCCGACGTGTTCAACGACGACTTTTATTATTATCCGCCGGATGATTGGTATCTGGTGATGACCGATGTGGTGAATTCGACCGAAGCGATCGCAGAAGGGCGATACAAGGAGGTGAATACCGCCGGGAGTCTTGGTGCCATGGCCATTTCCAACCTTACTCGCGACATGCAGTTTCCGTTTCTGTTCGGAGGGGACGGCATGACCTACCTGCTTCCCGGAGGACTCATGGATCGGGTTCGGGATGTGCTCATCGATACCCGCGACCTGGTCCGGCGGGTGTTCTCTCTGGAACTCCGGCTGGGCATCATCCCGGTGTCCGAATTGACGAAACGGGGTTCCCGTCTGCGCATCGCGCGGTTCTCCGCTTCCCAGCGCTACACCCAGGCGATCATCGGCGGCAGCGGGATTGATCTTGCTGAACGCTTGATCAAGGATGCGTCGGCCGATAATCCCTGGATCATTCCCGATGACCGGCCTGCCCCCGGAGTTGCGGATTTCTCCGGTTTTTCCTGTCGCTGGGAGGATATTCCGAGCAGAAGCGGAGAAACGATATCCTTTATTATCCGTGCCCGGGGGGACAAAAGTGCTCAGAGGATGGCTATCCTGGAATCGGTGCTCAAGGACGTTGAGGATATATT
>CAWZYW010000687.1:0-1813 GCA_963966255.1 uncultured Salinispira sp.
ATATGGAGGCCGAGTAACTTTTTTCAATTTTACAGAAGAAAGGATTGCTTTATCATCATATGTAAGGCTATTCGGCCAATCGATTTGAGGATCTAACACAATAAAATATCCAGCCTCTTCCAGTTTTTGCTGTAGAACAGGGGTAATTGCCGCAATTATATCAATTTCACGCGTTCCGACAGTTGATGAATAATCAGTCAACCTCGAAGTCAAAACATAATCATGTCTAGGTGCGTTCGAATGTCCTCGAAGCAGATATATACGGAGTGAATCACGACTAGCCAAAGTCAATCCTGTCAAATCAACATTGGGATTGGTGGCGAGGGAATCGGAGCTCACCAATATCTGGTCCATTGACACAAGCTGCCCACCCGGAGAAATAAACACACCATTTTCGTATAAATCTTGGCTATTTCGATAGCCCGCCATAAGGGCATCAGAGTATAGACGATCACCTTCTTCGAAGGTAACAGAACCATTATTAGCTTTCCGTATAAGAAGCCCATCTGGATCAATATAGTTTACCGGATTATTCCCCACATACGCATACCAAAGTGTTCCATCCTTCGCTGCAGCAGCAATCATCTTTCTGGTACTACAATCCGGGAATCAGACTGGTGATGCCGTCCAGCAATCCGGATATTGCATCGCTGTGCCGGCGGGTGTCAGTTTCAAGGTGTTCACGGAAATCCCTGATCCTGGTCACCAGTAGTGCCAGGTTCAAATTGGCGGGGTATCCCGATGAGCTGCGGGATTCCAGGACGTCATCGACATCGTAGCCCTCCAGCTTGTCAAGATTTTCGCCGACCTGGCGGTAGGCGTCCCGAAAACTCATGCCGCCGGCGACCAGGCGGATGGCCTCGTCAGTGGCGAAGATTTCCGGACGATGGGCGGCCCGCAGCGCGTCTTCGTTGACCGATAGTTTTTCAATAGTGAGCCGGGCGATGCGGATCGCCGGCAGGGCCGTATGCAGCACCCGGAGGAAGGGTTCCTTGCTGTCCTGGAAATCCCGGTTGTAACCGCTGGGCAGGGAACGGAGCATGCCGGCGATCTGGGCGCTCCATCCGCCCACTGAGGCGGCTCGGCTGCGCAGCAGTTCAAGGCCGTCGGGGTTCTTTTTCTGTGGCATGATGGAAGATCCGGTGCACAGCTCATCGGGCAGGGAGAAATAGCCGAACTCCGGCAGGGAGAACAGGATGAGGTCCTGGGCCATCTTGCTGGTGCACATCAGGACCTGATCGATGGCCGAAGCAATGGCGGCTTCCAATTTTCCCCGGCTGTTCTGAACCGAGAGTATATTATTCTGAATGTGCGGGAACCCCATCTGGGCGGCGCTGTACTCCCGGTCGATGTGAAGCGGGGCGCCGTAGCCGGCGGCGGTTCCCAGGGGCGAGCGGTCGAACAGTTCGAATGCCGTCAGGAGCAATTGATAGGAGTCCATCAGATCTTCGGCGTAGCCTGCTGCCCACAGGCCCACGGTACTGGGCATGGCGATCTGCATGTGGGTCCGCCCGGGCATGGGCACCTTTTCATTGTGCCGGGCGAAGGCTTCGAGGCTTCCAATGAGATCCAGCAGCGAGTGACGGATTTCCAGCAGATACTCGCGCCCATAGAGCCGAAGCATGGTCATCACCTGATCGTTGCGGGACCGGCCGAGATGAATTCGTTTCCCGGCATCGCCGGTTTTCTCGATGAGGCGGTTTTCTATCGCGGTATGGCAATCCTCGTCGCTTCGGGCGATCTCTATCTCGCGATGAAGAAATGCCCGGGCGATTTCCCTCAGAGCCGGTTCAAGAAGCCCCAAGTCCTCGTC
>CAWZYW010000688.1:0-1812 GCA_963966255.1 uncultured Salinispira sp.
CTTGATGAGGGTCCAGCAGTTTCTCCAGGGATTCGCTGATTTCCCTGGCCCGATAGTGCAATCCGTTGGAGCGGTAGATTTCAAGCCGTCGGGCGCCTTCTGCCAGCTCCGCATCCCCGAGCAGATCCCAAACGGCGGTTGCAAGGGCATCGGCGCCGGCCCGGGGGTTCTCCAGCAGATATTTTGTGCCGAGGATTTTACTGCCGTAGGGATCCAATTCCTCAAGCTGCAGGTTTCGAATTTCTATGACCCGCTGAGGCAGGGCGTCGAAAACGAACTCCAGGGCCTGGCTGTCCGCGTCCCTGGATTCACCCCGGGATGCATTGTAGAGGAACCGGGCAACCAGGGCGAATACCCCAGCCACGAGGGTGTATCCGGCGAAGTACAGGAACACGTTGGGCGGCGCAGCGCTTCCGTAGGCGATGTAGTAACCGCTTTGCAGCCCGAGGTATGTCACCGGGCCTGCGGTCCATGCAATCTGCAGGAATGCCCGTCCCCAGCGCTCCTTCCCGGCAGCCCGCCGGATTCGGCGGAGCAGGATCTCAGTCATGACGGAGGAGGGCGATTTCCCGGGACGCGGGGCTGGTTTCATCGGTGTATCCGTCCGCAGTTCGGTTTTTTCATTACTGACAGGCTAACAGACTTCTAAGCGACATGGTAGGCGGAACCGGCATATTACTGATGGCTTTTCCCCGACAAGGGCGATCTTCGCCTATGAGAGTTAACCCTTGGCGCTCGCTGCTTGAATTCGGATTACCGGGCGGGGTTTTTGCGGTAACAGCACGGTCATGCAGGCGGCCCGCCAACTTCGCTCCTGAGGCGTCTTTGCGGCACGGACGAACCAGTGGCGGAAAAAGCGGTGCTGGTATACCGACGATATTCGCAGCGGGATGATTTCCGGTCCGTTGGCTTCGGTATCCTCCTGATGGGATCCCAAACGACGGCGCAGAAGTTCCGGGAGTCGCGACCAGGGTTTGGAATCCAGTCCCATGGGGAAATCCGGGTCCGGCTCAATGCTCCCGGCGGGAAACATCAGGAGGTCCCCGCCTGCGGAAAGCCAGCGCTCGGCTTCCCGGATGCCGGCGATATCCGGCCTTCCGTTACGGTCGACAATAATGCAATACCGGCTGATGCCCGGCATGAAATCGAACAGTTTTCTTTGGCGTACCAGTATCCGAAGGTTCTTGGAGCCGATCACGGCCAGGCAGGCCAGGCCGTCTCCTACCCCCGGATGGTTGGCGGTAAATATCCGGCCCGCTCCGGCGGCGTTTCTTCTGGACTCAGCGGCTTGAAGGAAAACGTGCAATGCCGGATCCGATACAAGGCCTGAGTAATAATGCCGCAGCAAAGCAGAAGCTGCACGGGATAATCCTCGGGTACTGATTCGCCGATCAAAGCGGTGCACCGCGAGGGTCAATGGAATGGCTAAAACTCCAAAGGCAATCGCTTGTACGCTTCGGTGTAGCGAACTGCGGTAATGCAAAGATAAAAGCAGGTCTTCGACCATTGAACGATACAAGGCGATCATCAGCGGTATCTCCGGCGGAATTGGATCATAACATCTGGAACACGGTATTCAGAAATAGCAAGCTTCCATGAAAACTTAATGATAAAAGCATCAAAAAAGCGAGGAAAATGAGACTGCGCTTCATTGCATAACCCGGTATACTGAGCTCAGGAAACCTGAAACAACGGAGCAGAAGGACATGGACCGGAAGTACAGTGACAAAGAGCTGAGGGCCATTCTCGACAAGGCTATCATCAGCGGTATCTCCGGCGGAATTGGATCATAACATCTGGAACACGGTATTC